>CAZRWG010000037.1:0-8256 GCA_964603805.1 uncultured Thermoplasmata archaeon | reverse complement strand
TTCTGTCATATCCGCTTTAGAAAAATAATTTAAGATATATTAACTTACCGAAATGAGTAGATTATATCTTTCAAATCTTTCTATTTTTACCAAAAATCCATATATCTCGTTTTCTTTCGGAGAAATATGCCCGTAATATCGGTCAACTCAGATGAACTGTTAGATTTCACCAATTCCGACGAAGTCACTTTGTTAGAAGTATTACCGAAAATAGGCATAGAGATAGAGAAAATAGAAGGTGAAGAATGGGAATTAGAAGTCAATCCCAATAGATGCGACCTTTTTTCAGTAGAAGGTATAGGAAGAGCTGTAAAAGGCTTTCTTGGAGATGAAACAGGTCTTCCCGATTATGAAGCTAGTTCCTCCGAAATAGTGACTAACGTTGAACTGAGCGTTCAGGACGTAAGACCTTACATAGTCACGGCTGTCATCAGGAATATCGAGTTATCTCAACAACTTTTAGAGTCCATGATGGATTTGCAGGAGAAACTCCATCTGACCATAGGAAGGAATAGATCTAAAGTCGCTATAGGAGTTCATGACCTAGAACCGATAAAGCCACCTCTCACTTATAAAGCCGTAAAACCAGAAGAGATAACCTTTTTGCCTTTGGAGAAATCTATAGAGATGAACCTCCACGAGATACTTGAAAAGCACGATAAAGGAAAGGAATTCGCTCATATTTTAGAAGAAAAAGAACGCTATCCGATCATATTAGATTCGAAGGATGATGTTCTCTCTTTTCCGCCAGTGATAAATGGACAGCTAACCCAAGTTACACCTGAAACTGATTCACTGTTCATAGATATGACCGGTACGGATATGAGAGCTTTAGAACAGACTCTAAATATTTTATGTACAATGTTTGCAGAAAGAGATGCTGATATCTATACGACTCACGTTAAATATGGAAATAGGGCCATAACTTATCCAGACTTTAAACCTGAAGAGATTGAGATCTCTCCTTCTGAATGTAATAGGATATTGGGCTTGGAAATGGAGAATGAAAACATTATAGATATTCTCCAAAGGATGAGGTTTTCTGCTGAAGAAAAGAATGACCATATACAGGTGAAGATACCAGCCTACCGTCACGACATCCTTCATCCATGGGATATCGTCGAGGATATCGCAATAGGTTTTGATTATGACAATTTCGATGGAACTTTACCAGAAGAAGTCACTACCGGCGAATCTTTAGATGATTCAGAGCTAAGAGACACAATAACAGAGCTTTTGATAGGGTATGGATTCAATGAAACAATGAATTATAATTTAACTTGTCCTGAAAAAGAATTTAAACAGATGGAAATAGAGAAAGATGAAGAGGTCGCTAGGGTAGAGAACCCTGTCAGTGAAGATCGTATTTCTCTAAGAAGTTGGCTTTTACCTGGTCTATTGACCAACTTGAAGGACAATAAAAACTATAGTCTACCGCGAAAATTATTCGAGATCGGAGATGTAATCCTACCCAATAACCAGAAAACTAAACTTGCAGGTTTGGTACAAAGCACAGATGTAGGATTCACAAGGATGAAATCCATCCTCGACGGCCTACTAACCAATTTAGGTTTTGAGATGACAGTGAAATCAGAAAAACATCCCTCATTCATAGAAGGTAGATGTGCCGGAGTATTTGTAGAAGAGGAAAAAATCGGATATTTTGGAGAGATTTCTCCTAAGGTATTGGAAAATTTTGAATTAGAAAATCCCGTCGTCGGATTTGAAATTGATTTTGAAGCTATCTACGAAATAAAAAAAGAAGATCATTGAACAAATATTGGGGCAAGAGTTATTAATGGTCTGTTTTCAAATCTTACAAAAGCATATCGCCGAGGTAGCTAAGTCCGGACCAAGGCGCCGGCCTTGAGAGCCGCCGAACAGGAAAAAGTCCTCACGGGCTTTTTCTTCATATCGGGTAAAAATCCCGGTTGTTCAAGCAAGCCGGTGGTGCTCTGCACCTCAGGAGTTCAAATCTCCTCCTCGGCGCTCATCTTAACTTTTACATTATTATCACAAATTAAAAAATCAATGAAACCCTAAAACCTATATAGTAATGAATTACCTTTAAAAATTGACCAAAATAAGATCTTTCGAGTTTGGAAATTACATTGTGAGATTGGAGAAACAGACAAAGTTGATCTCGTAGGAGATTTACTGAATTTGAATGTGATGAAAAAAGAGTCGATGGGTGCCTGTCATAAAGATCAAAATAAATACCTAAACTAATGGAGATCGACACTGATTAAGATAAATAGCAAGGCAAATAATGCCTCCAATACTCATTTCCTGAATACCCGTAAAGAGGGAAAAATATGGATATTAGTAATTTAAACATAAATGGGTCACAAAAAGGCGATAAAAATTCTCGAATCCCTGATATTCAACAAAATCCTAAGGCTACAGAAAATATCTCTGAGAAAGAACGAGTTAAAAAAATCCGTATACCGAAGGTAGAGGGAGAACTTGGAGGAAAACAGGAAAAAGTAACCTTGGATTACTTTAGATGGATGGCTAAAAATTATATCAGAGATAGACTTAGAAGATTGAGCCAAGACAAAGAAAGTTTTGAAAAAATAAAAAGTATGAACCCAAGCAATGAAAAAATGACCAATTATATTGATGAAAGGCTCACAGGTATAATAGAAGAGCAGAAAAAACTTCGTGAAAAATTAAAAAAGTTGGAAAAAGGAAAAATGATCTATCTTGAGACAGATATAGGAAAAAAAACAGTTTCTAATTTTAACTTAAAAAAG
Source organism: uncultured Thermoplasmata archaeon (assembly GCA_964603805.1). Lineage (GTDB taxonomy): Archaea > Thermoplasmatota > Thermoplasmata > Halarchaeoplasmatales > Halarchaeoplasmataceae > Natronoplasma. The sequence goes on along the minus strand of CAZRWG010000037.1, from coordinate 5,500 downwards.
ATTCTAAGTTCTGGTATTCTATTATTCTGTATGGGAGGAGCACTTATCTATATTGGAAGTGAATATGGATTGTTAATAGCATATGGGATTTTGTTTATAACGGCTTTAGTTTCCACCTTAATCATGTCTATTTTAGGTGTTTTCTAACTTACGAATAAATCCTCTTTAAGTATAGGGGGATTATAGTATCTAGATCTTGATTTAAAAGATAATTCTTTCATCTGATGTTCTTCTTCATCGCCTATGTGAATCATGACGCTTTTGATATGGGATGTTCTTAGGACATTCGCTAAGTAGTCCAATTCTCTTCTTACGAAACCACCTGGATAGAGCGGAACATTAGCTTTTCCCTGGGTCAACAAGATCATGATAGAAATAATCTGAGTTCTATCTCCCTTCTGTCTTTCTAGAGCTCTTATACCTGTTTGCAAACCCGAAGAAAGTGGAGATAAACCTCCATAATTGAAAGATTTTACCACTTCATAACCTTTGTCAACATCCGTAGTAAAAGGCATTTCTACAACAGCCATGTTATTTGAAAACGATATTATGCCTACGTGGAATCTCTTTTCATATGCCATGGTCAAGAGAACTCGTATTATCCAAATCATCGTATTGATCTCTTCTTGCATATTTTTATTGAAACTGGTATCGGCTACAATACATACGTTTGTTTTTAGTCTAGTCTGATAGATTTTCTCCTGAAGATGGCTTTTTTTTACATTGGGACCTCTACCTTTCTCTATACTGCCTCGTCTTATGGCTTTTCTGATAGAAGGTAGAATCGCTATATCGGAAAGATTTACATCATCTCTAGCTCTCCTAGAACCTACGACTTTGCCTCTACTTCTTGTATCTTTGATTTTAACTTGAGATAATTCATCTATTATACTTCTAACTCTCTCGCTAATCACCGTTCGTCTATCGGATTCTCCTTTCAAAAGTCTTTCTGAAATCGCTTTCGCATTTTCATCTTCCAATACCTTCAAAAAAAAATCGAGTTCTAGGTCAACATGATCTTCATCGGCTATGAGAAAAACAGATATTACTTTATCCTCAACAGTTTTTCTGTTAAATTTTTCTACTGTTTTTCGTGTCGGGGCTATATGCTCTTTTTTAAATGATTCGATAGATTCAAGAGGGATTCTAATAGCGAGGTTAAAATCTTTCTCGTAAATTTCACTCCCATAGTCACGGGAGAGCTTTCTTCTCATCCTTTTTATGTCTGAGGATTCATCCTCTCTCATCTTCTACACTTCTTCAATCAATTCATCGGTCACCCTATGGACTAAAGTTAAATCTAAAGCTTCTTGGATATCCTCATCTAATACTTCATCTCTCCCATCATAAGCGGTTATAGTTCTAGCAACTTCCTCTATCACCACATCCATATTCGAAGGCAGATCGTTCTGAGCACATACGTTAGATATCGTCCCTCTCTGTCTAGAACCTACTTGGATTGAGGGTAATTTCTGCCTAGTCTGAATAACCCTATCCCTTAAAGATTCTATTTGCTCTTTATAGTTTTCATAGAAATTTTCAGGGTCTTCTCTAAAGGCTCTCCATCTTCTTGATATCTCAATTCTTTTATCTAAATCATTCAAGGGTTCGACTCTTACATGTAAATTGAAGTTGTCCATATGAGATATCAATCGTCTATCTACAGACTCAGGTTCAGAGACCAAAACCATCGGATCATGGTTATTTTGTGAAGGATTTGTAAGTCGAGTACTTAATGTCGCATTATTCAATTCTTTGTCAATTAGGTAATCTGCATTTGCTTTTGAGGTCACCAAAGCTCCTGAGATGTACCTTTCAGGATCATCCCAAACATTAACATCTTCTTTGTTTAATCCCTCTATATCGGATACCAATTCTGCCAATCCTAGAATCGCCGTTTTCTTAGCTGTACCATTAGGACCCCAAATCAAGACTCCTTCAATCTCGGGATTTATAGCATTTAGCAATAAACTTCTTTTCATTCTCTCCTGACCGACTATCGCTGTGAAAGGATAGACGGTTTTTTCTAATTCCTCTTCGATATCGACTCCACCGACTTGTGATCCCTCTTCTTCATCTCCTCCTTTCATCGATCTAAGAACGTCCATCTGTTTTTCATAATGCTCAACCATCTCCTCTCTGATTTCACTCATATACTGATTCTGTTCTTCGCTCAGTTTCTCTTGAAGTTCTGATTTAATTTCTTTACGAATATCCTTGAATTCCTCTGTTTGTTCTTCTATTCGATCCTTCAACTCTTCTATCTCTTCATCCTTTGCTTGAATTTTTTCCTCGAGCTCGTTTTTCTTCTCTTTTAACCTTTCATTTAATTCCTTATTTTCTTCTAAAATCCTATCCTTCAATTCTTCAGACTTTTCTTCAAATTCTTCTCTTAAATTTTCTTTAGTTTCAATCTGTTTTTCTCTTATCTCTTCAATCTTAGATCTAAAATTCTTATTTTCTTCTATAATGTCCTCTTGACGGTCCTTCAATTCTTTTTCTTTTTTCTCAATTTCTTCCTGTATATCTTTTTTCTCTTCCTTTAATTGAGACTCCAATTCTTTCTTTTCTTCTCTAATATCTTTAATCCGAGATTCTAGTCTTTCTCGTTCCTCATCCTGTCTTTTTTGTAATTGTTGAGCTGTTTTTTGAAGATTTTCTACAAATTTTCTTTCGTTTTCCCGAATACCTTTTTCTACAGACCTTCTTAATTTTTCTTCACGCTCTTTAACCGTTGAAAGCACTTTCCTTTCGATCATATCACCCGCAGATCCAAGTATCATCTTAAGACCTTCAGGAACTTCCTCTTTTAATTCTTCACCACTCTCTTCATAATCAATAAAATCTGGTCTTTCTTCGATCACATCTCCGTCACTCTCAAGATCCGGCATAACATCTCCACAGTTAGGACATATTATGTCAGTTCCACGGACTTCGTTACCACAGGATGAGCATACTCTATGCTCAACTTCTCCATCGTCATTATTTTCATTTTTATCTTCTTTACTCAAGTTTTCATCCTCCTTCCTATCTATCGTCGTGTATTAATATAGCTAAATTTAAAACTTTTTTGGTCTATCTACTGTAATTTTTGATTAACCTTTTCATACGATTTTTATCGAATTCCTTCTCTTCAAGCGGACCTTTTTTCATCCTGTGTGGAAGAGCCATCTCAGCCGCTAATTCTATATCCTCGGTTTTTACTTCCGTTCTGCCTTCCCAAGCAGCATTTGTTCTCGCAGCTCTTTTCATTATGATATCTGCTCTATGACCATCAACTTCAAATTCTACAGAGAGACGAGCTATCACTTTGTCAAGATTATCTGATATACTTACATCATGGATTCGTTTTTTTGCCTCGATGATCCTTTCCTGCATTTCTTTCATTTCAGGTTTGTATTTTTCCCTAAAAGCTTGAGGATCTTCATCGAATTCTTCCCTCCTATTGATGATCTTTATTCTATCCTCTGGTTCGGGTAGTCCAGTAACTTTTACATTTAGTGCTAATCTATCTAAAAGTTGAGGTCTCAATGCCCCTTCTTCAGGATTCATGCTCCCGACTATTTGGAAGTTGGATGGGTATGTAAGTGAGATATTCTCCCTTTCAACTGTTACCTGGCCCATCGCAGCAGCATCAAGTATTACATCCACTAAAAAGTCATCTAACAGGTTGATCTCGTCTATGTATAATATACCCCGGTTAACTTCAGCTAATATACCCTCCTCAAAGGCTTTTTCTCCTTCTGAGAGGATCTTCTCCACGTCTAAAGTTCCAACAACTCTATCCTCCGTAGCACTCAAAGGAAAATCTACAACCCTTACAGGTCGTTCTCTTACCGGAACTTTTGATGTTTCGTCAAATCTGTTTCTGCATTCCCAACACCATTCCTCAGGATTGTTGGGATCACACGAGAAACGACATCCTTTAACAACCTCTATAGGTGGAAGTATCTCAGCAAGCCCTCTAACAGCTACGGATTTTGCCGTACCTCTTTGTCCTTCTATCAGAACTCCACCAATATCTGAATTGATGGCGTTGAATATCAATGCCCTTTTCATCTTTTCCTGCTTGACTATCGCTGGAAATGGATATACTACCCTTTCAGTTTTGGTTTCTTCCTCTTCCATTTCACTCTCTTCGGTTGCCATTACAAAATCCGTAGATGGTTCAAGAGGTGTCTCCTCTTCCATTATCCTCTCCATGAGTATACTACCGCACTCTGGACATTCAACAGAATCGATAGGAACTTCTGCCTTACAATCTGCGCATCTAATATAATCCTCGTAAACTTCCGTTCCACATGAAGGACAGGTGGTGTCCGATGCATAAAGCAATTCATCACAGAGAGGGCAGAGTGTTTTTTCATCAATCAGTCTCTCTCCGCATTTTGGACACTTGGATGTCTCAGTTTCGATCAATTCACCACAGTTACTACATTTTGCTTTTCCTTCGACGAACTCTATACCACATTTTTCACATCTATCATCATGTACAGATACTATACTTTTACAGATAGGACAAACAGATTCGGTTCCAATCTTTCTTTCTGTCTCGATATTTTCTTCAACCCACTGACCTACTTCCTTAGAAGCTTTAATCTCAGGACTATTCTCAATTTCTTTTTCACCCATCATCTTTTCTATTTCGGAAGCTAGATCGAAATCTTCTTTATCAGTTTTTTTAACACCTTCCTTACCCTCTTCAAAGTTCTCATTATATTCTAAACTGTATCCGTCACTCACCTCTTGCCTATTTTTTTCCAACCACTCATTAGATATTCCAAGATCATTTTTTGCGGATTCTAGAATTTCTTTAGCAGTTTTGTAATTTATCTCTCGAGTTCCTGTTAAACCTTCAAGCCCTAATTCAACTATATCTTTAGAGGAGGTTATTCCTTCCTCTTTAAGAAGTTCAACTCTTTTTTTTCCTAAATTTTTGAAATCTGGAAGATCCTCTTTCTCATCATCTGGCATATTCTAAAACCTCAAGAGGTATTTAATCTAATTAAACTTTCTATACCCTTATTCATCGCTTCTTGTCTCGACATAAAAATTCATAACTCGTATTTAATAATTGGCCAATATTTGCCTAACTCAATTGATCTAGCTATTGGGATAAATAGTCATCTAAAAGATGAGCTCATACCTCGATATCAATGTCAAGCTTATCTACTAGCTCTTTATACCTGTTCCTTACAGTCACTTCCGTAACGGCGGCAACATCGGCAACTTCTCGCTGCGTTCTTCTTTCTCCACCATTTATGGAAGCTATATAGATAGCTGCTGCGGCAAGCCCAGTAGGCCCTTTTCCTGATATCAGTTCCTTATCCTCTGCCTGATCGATTATCTCCTTTGCCATCTTCTGGATCTTTCCACTCAGATCTAGCTCACTGCAGAAACGACTAAGATATTCTTGGGGTTTAGTAGGTTTCAATTTTAACACAAGTTCTCTGCTAAGGAATCTGTAAGTTCTACCTATCTCCTTCCTGTCGGAAGAAGT
>CAZRWG010000036.1:6897-8359 GCA_964603805.1 uncultured Thermoplasmata archaeon | reverse complement strand
AATAGAAATGACTAAGGTAATAAACTAGAGTAAAATATAGTTGATGGGGGTAGGTAAAAATGAAGGATTTCATAGAACCGAGGGTCATCGTGAGCAGATGTCTAGGCTTCGATAACTGCAGGTACAACGGTCAGATGATTTCTTCTGAGGAAGTCCAAGATATGAAGGAATATATCGATTTCATCACTGTATGTCCGGAGTGCGATATCGGTCTTGGAGTCCCTAGAGATTCGCTCCGTTTGGTTTCAGATGGTGATAGCAAAAAATTATTACAGCCTACGACCGGCAAGGATTTTACCGAGGAGATGGAGGAATACCTAGATAATGACATTTCCAAAAAAACAGATGTGGATGGATTTATACTGAAGAGCAAATCACCTTCTTGCGGTTTAAAAGAGGTGAGGATATATCCAGATATAGAGAGCCACGTTCCTATCGGCAAAGGTGCCGGTTTATTCGGATCTTTTGTCTTAGAACACTTTCCAGAGAAAGCTATCGAGACTGAAGGAAGACTGAGAAACTATCAGATAAGAGAACATTTCCTAACCAAAATATTTACATTAGCGGACTTCAGGGAAAAGAAGGAATCGGAAAGTTTAGACCTTTTGAAAAAGTTCCATGAAAATAACAGATTACTTTTTAGGTCTTATGATGAGGACCTCTATCAAAAGATGGACGAGATATTAGAAGAGAATCTTGGCATTTCAGAACTTTATGATCGATACGAAAAACTTCTTTACGAACTTTTTAACAATGCCCTGAATTGTGAATCAAAGATCCGGTTGATCGAAGAAATATTTGAGGAACTAGAAGACGTGATAGGAGAGGATGAGATAGATTTTTTCAGAGAATCATTAGAGGATTATAGAAAAGGTAATACCTCTTTTAACGTTCCATTATCGATATTATATACGTGGCTTTTGGAGTTCGATGAAGAAAATCTGAAGAACCAAAGTTTTTTCCATCCCTATCCAAGAGATCTAGTCCGTTTAGAGGATATTAAGACTTGTATCTCTAGAGATTATTGGAATTTTTAAGATATAATCATAATACCTGTTATCTAAGTTAGAGAAACCGGAAGATATCGCAGATACAGCTCTTTTCTTAGCATCAGAAGAGAGTGGATATATCAATGGTGAAGTCATAGGTGTCGATGGCGGTAAAACTATCCATCGATAGTTGATTGGAATTCTTAAACCTCTCATTGATTACCATCATCATCCATCTCACCATAGGGAGAAAACTATTTATAATCATATGTATTATACATAATTGTGTAACACAAGGAGCGAAAACATGAGAGAAAACCCATTCGAATATCGACTTCTAGCAAAGGGTGAAAACTTCATAGATAGAGAAGAGGAGATAAATACTATCTCTCAGGCTATGGAAAGCGGACAGAACATCACCATCTACTCGCCGAGAAGGTACGGAAAATCCAGTCTTATAATGGAGTCTTTTG
>CAZRWG010000036.1:0-6887 GCA_964603805.1 uncultured Thermoplasmata archaeon | reverse complement strand
CCAAGGACTCTTCACAGTTTACATCGATTTCAACAAGATAAACAGTATTTCAGAGCTGGCTAACGAGTTGGTGAGCCGTGTGACGGAAAGTTCCTACAGCTCGATGGAAAAAGGTTTTTCTTTCGTGAAGGACACTCTGCTCTCTTTGAGGCCTACATTCACTCCAACGAGAGAAGGTAGCTTATCTATTTCAATGAAGTTGGTGGAGAGAGAAGACGATTTAGAAGAGGCGTTGGAATTCCCTCAAAAGGTGGCGGAGAAAAAAAACACTGAGATCGTGATAGCCATGGACGAATTTCAAAGGATACAGACCTTAGACGGCGACACCTTAGAGAGACTTTTCAGATCCGTTATACAGGAACAGGATAGAGTGACCTACATCTTCAGCGGTTCTCAGGTCGGCATGCTCAAAGAGATGTTTGAAAATGGAGATAGACCGTTCTTCAAATCCACTAAAGTTATCGAACTGAACAAGATACCGAAAGACGATTTCAAGACTTACATAAAAGATGCTTTTGGAGAAACGGATTTCGATGTTGAAGAAAACTTGATCAACGATATACTAGATCTTACCGACGGACATCCCATGAGGACCAAGGAACTGTTGTTTGAACTCTGGAATCGAAAGAGATCCGGTGATTCAGTCAAAAATCTCGATCCGCTGCTGAGCGTCTTAATAGAAAATGATGTCTACATAGAACAAGTCTGGAACAGTATCAGCAGCGCGCTTCAAAGAAGGACTTTAGAAGCATTAGCGAATCGTGAAAAACCGTACTCTCACGAAACGATAGAAGAGTACCAGTTAAAAGGAAGTTCACACGTGCAGAGAGCAATAAAAAGCCTAGAACGTCAGGGTATCGTTTATCAGGGAGAGATAGTTGATCCCTTTTTGGAAGAATGGATAAGAAGGAGATTCGATTAAGTTGGAAAGGTCTTTCAGCCAGTTCATACGACTTACTCTTTTCCAAAGAGAAAAACTCACTATCCCAAATAGAATAATTTCTGTTTAAATGATTCATATCGATTTCAAGCAAAAATAGTTTCTAGATATACTAGTTCTACCGAAGTTCAATCTTTTTTCTTTTTGTAGTAGTAGGTCGTCCAAACAATGATATTCGCTATGATCACATTGACGCCTATGACGGCACTTCGCGCGCGATTGTAGAAGATGCCAAATTTATCTCCGTGTAAAGGAGGTGGACCATCGCTTCTATATTCATTCCATCCCTCCAAAAGAGAATGATTTAGATTTTCTTTTATTTCATTAACGACATACGGGTCTTCGGTCTTTTGTATATATGTGAGGTCGATATCTACAGGATGGTTGGATTCTGAAAAAATCCAAAAATTTCTATTTTCACTTTCTAGAGTTAAATAAAATGGGTTTTCCTGCCCTCGAGTCTGAAGATCATCCCAGATTTCATTCCCCTCTTCATAATATTTCGCTTCTACTGTTATGTTAGAATCCGATTCGACACACAATGCCTTCCCATATTCGGTTTCCCAGGTGGTGTATTCGCCTTGTCCATTCACTATCTCTATCGAATCTACACGGCTGGGCATAGGAACCCGAATGGAGTAATTCTGACTTTGATTCATATTGATTTCGAGTTCATAGTCTATCGAAACTTCTTGATGTCCTGCTTTATCGAGAGTGAAAAATGAAAATAAGGAGGTAAAGACAAGTAGAGATGCTATGATTATTATCAATACGTTTTTACTCATCTCTATCGATATATTCATACTGATAAAAGTATAAATATTTTCGTGATTAGACCTTATTTCTTTTTGAAAAGAGGGGTGAGGAACTTGATATCCTACGGCATCCAGTGAAAGAGATAGAGCGCATCTTCTTCTAAATAAAACCTAGAGAACACTAACTATCTTTATGAAATCCATATCGGTTGATCAATAAAAGATAAAAATCTCTCATCGGCATCTAAACTCTTCAAGGATGGGGTCCTCATCCGTTCCTAAACGCTCGATAGATACAAAATAGCAATTGAAGCATCCTAATGCCCTAGCTCTGTTGAAGGCGATAGCCCAAGTCTTTTCTCCGTCTAAGTAGCATTTTTCAGCATAGCTTGGAATGAGACCAGGTTCATCTTCTTCCCAATCATGATCTAGATGGTAGATATTTAGCTCGTCTCTGTCCCTTTCGATTCTGAATTTTTCCTTTCCATCCTCCACTATCGTCCATTCGTCATCTTCTACAATGAGTTCTGCATTTTCTTCTACCTCATAACTTTCGTCATCAAACACATCTATCAATTCTTCGGCGATAGATCCTTCTTTAAGATAATCTTCATACTCTGTATAGCTCAAGCTAAACAGATACTGTATATGAGTCTCCCCATAAACGGCTTTTATAGCTTCAAAAAGTTCCTGAGGATCCTCGCCTAACTCCTCGGCTTGCTCTTTCATTTTTCCTATCAATTCATCTCTTAGGTCGATAGACACATCTTCCTCCGAATAGGCATCCGCTATTTCTCCATGAGCTTCTTGGAACGGCAGCGATGTCGGATACTCAGCGTAATCTTTTTCGGAGACTACCACCTCTGGATCTGCTTCAGATTGGTATCCAATTATCAAGATTAAGGATAATAATATTATCACTATTACTATCCCAGTCACTATCACCAATCCTCTCCGCACCAATATCACCAACAAAAATTTATGTGGAGATAAACTATTTAAAACTTACTCACTTCAGAGATCCATTTGAAGTGTAAAAACTATTGTTTTCCTAAAGTATTTGAGCTCATTTATCCACATATTCGATAGTATTCGAATCGAAAGAAGAATAATTAGAAAGAAAACATTCGCCGCTTTAACCATCCTATCTATCGGGCTCAGTAATAGTCTACTAGCAATGGCAAGTGAGACAGATAAAGGGAGGGAACTCAATCAGTTAGAGTTGAAAAACTCGTCGAATTTCGAAGTTACCATAACAAGTCCTGAATATGCCGATGAAAATGGGTGTCCTGCAGAGGATGATGGCATAATAGTTTTCTATATCTCTAGATTTATGATAAAATCGATTGCAGGGGACCATATAAATAATTCAATTATCATAAAAAATAAGGAGTATGAAAATACCTAAAAATCATATCGTGATCTTAAATTTGAGTCTGCTCCTCATTCTCAGTTCCGCATTCATAGGATGCATCGATCTTGACGAGGATGATGGCGCCGAGATCGAGATGGAGATTCTAGAGGCTGAAACTAGAACTGAAGACCTTGATGGAGACGCTCCTCTTGAAGGCCAAATTTTCTTATATCTCAATGTATCGATCAAAAATTTCGACGACGAACAAACAATTAGCGCTGATCCTTCTCATTTCACCATAGAAACTGAAAAAGGAAATGAATACGAGTATCACGACTATAACTACGATGAGTTCCCGTTCTTTATAGGGGCTGGAAATAGAGAATATTTCTGGATAAGTTACGAGATCGATGAAAATGAAACAGGATCAGAACTCGTATTCGAGCCGTTTGCCTTTGCGGAGGAGGACGTTTACAATGTGGAGATCCCATCTTACGAGTGAATAGATACTAGACCTAAACGAAGCTTTTCTAAACCAAGAAGTAGGTAATGAATGAGGATAAGATCACCATCAAGAATGCTGTGACTGTTCCAATACTGAACCAGTAAGATTCTTTCTTCTCGCTCCATTTCTTATCTTTCGGTTTGATGTACAGATACAATACCAATATGATGATGATCCAAAGAATCGCTCCTGGATCAAGGATCATCTCAGCGATGACAAGAGAAAAGATAGGTATAGCAAACCAAAGCCCTTCCTTTCCTCCTCTTTTGACTAAAAGAATGACCCCTCCTATCAAAGCAGCTATGATCAGAATACCTAATTGGATTATTATACTCCAAAACTGTATACGGATGATATCATCTATCATCTCCATCCTCCTCTCATTAAACCAGAAGTATTCTGATATTTATATATTCTCCTAAATCATAGATGATCTTTTAGGTTATAAGAACTCTGTGAACGTCTCTTCTTAAAATATAAATACGATTATTTCATTCATAATACGATTTCATAGAGGTTTCATAGAGGTGAGTGAGGTTGGATGAAGATACCCGATCGGGAATAGATTTCATGAGATACGGCCTATATATCTCAGTCGGGATGAATGCTCTGTTTGGTATCTTCTTTCTGGCTTGGAGCTATGATCCAAGAGGAGATCCTTCAGAGTTAGCATGTTTCTTGGTTATTATCGGTCTCGCAGCTGGCATACTCTTCTTAGCTGCGATATACAAACTCTACCAAGGAAAAGAGAATATTTCGTTTCAGCACGAAAGAAATGTGAAAACGGCAGTATTTCTGATAATAATCGGATTCTTCTTCGGGTTGGCTAGCCCATCATTAGATGGTGGATCTCTAAGCGCTCTAAGAAGTTCGATGGTACTAGGAAGTTCGGTGGAATTGATACAACAGATTGCTTACGCTGCCGCGATAGTCCTTTTGATCTATGAGATAGCTAGGGAAAAGGCTAGAAAATACCTCTATGTCGGAGCTTCACTTTTGATAATCGGTTCCTTCTCAAGATTGGCCTGGGGTATCTTATTCATACCTCAACAAGGAGAACTACTAGATGTTCTGATGGCAACACTACGGGTGTTATCTGTACTAATGTTGCTTCTAGCTCTAGGCTATTTCTTCTTGGCGAGGGGTTATACTAAGGCAGCAAGATCTCCTAGGCAGAGAAGAAAGACTGAAAGTCCAGCAATATTTTCTAAAAAGAAATGTCCAAATTGCGGTAGCGAGGAATTCACAGGATATATGGACGGATCAGGCTACTGCGAAAACTGTGGTAAAACATTCAGGAGTGGTGAAGGATCTAAAAAAGAGAAGGACCAAAAAAAGTTCGATCGGGAATTCAAATAAGTTCAGAGTTTTAGTACTCGCTTTAGATTTTTACATCTTTCGATTTCTAATCAATCTAAAAGATAGAACGATAAATTTAAATCGAAGCGAGTTTGCTCAATAATAAAACTTACAGCTTCGGGTTATGATCATGAGCTTCATCATCATAGGAACGTTGATCATTTTCGCTTTTACTTTTTACGGTGTTTTAAGAAGACCTATACCTAGGACTATCGCCGCGATAACAGGGGCCATAGGCATGGTCCTTTTTGGACATGCGATGGGGTTTTATGATCCCGCTATAGCGATAGATTATGTGGACTTCAACACCATCGGTCTACTTCTAGGTATGATGATATTAGTCGGGCTGTTAGGTGAGACAGGTTTCTTCCGGTATATAGCGGTCAAGACGGCGAAATTTTCAAAAGGTAGTTATTACAGATTGCTAGGATTTTTCGTTCTTGTCACAGCTTTCACATCGGCATTTCTAGACAACGTTACTACTGTCCTTTTGATGACTCCGATTACTATAACGATTGCCGAGGAACTCGATATAGATCCAAGACCTTTTTTGATGGCTGGTATAATGTCAGCCAATATAGGAGGAGCTGCTACTCTGATCGGTGATCCTCCCAATGTGGTCATAGGAAGTGCCGCCGGTATCACTTTCAACTCGTTTATTCTTTACCTGGCTCCTATCGTCATAATAGTTCTGTTCGTAGTTCTCTTAACTTATGAGCTGCTATACAAACATACTCTCACTGAAGAGATGAGTGGCTTTCCTAAAATAATGGATATGGATGAAGATAAGTGTATAATGGATAGGTCGTTATATCACAAATCTCTTTTCGCTCTTTCCGTCACAATCATACTTTTCACAATCCATCACATAATCAATCTAGAGCCCTGGTTGGTGGCGATGACAGGAGCGAGTATACTTTTACTTCTTCAATTGCCCGATCTGGAAAAAGCCCTAAAACATGTTCATTGGGCCACCATATTATTTTTCGCGAGTAAATTCATCCTCGTTGGAGGATTAGACCAGGCGGGAGTGATAGATATCATAGGTACTGGTATGACATCAGCCGCCAGCGGAAGTGCTTTTCTCGCTCTTTTTATAGTCCTGATGGGATCCGCTCTATTCACGATGGTAGTCGGGAATATCCCTGCGGTCATCACGTTGATACCGGCGATCCAGGTTTTTATATCGCAAACTCAGTTGTTCGCTGCCTATCCCATAAATCCGATCTGGTGGGCTCTAGCTCTCGGTGTAGGTCTAGGAGCTAATGGTACCTTGGTCGGTGCACATTCCAATCTAGTGGTCTCTAGAATCTCGATGAAGATGGGCCATCCCTTGTCCTTTCAAGAGTATACGAAGACAGGTTTCCCGATAGCTATTTTTTCTTTACTGCTTTCATTCTTCCTGCTGATAGCTTTTTTCGTCGTGCTGATGGGATAAAACAGTTTTTTCTTAATAGTGTAATTTCCTACATCTGAATTTCGATTTTTTAACAAAACGTTTTTATTGGGATTGAACCCTTATTTTATTTGGTTACTCCTATGGCAAGTGCGAAGATTCAAAAGTTTATCGTTGTCACTGTCATTTTGATAATCTCTTTTTCCCTCGTTGGTTTAGCCGCACCTGAAGTAACATCCGAATCGGCTGAAATAGGCGAATTTCCTTATCCTGGAGACCCATGGGCTTGGGAGATGATAGGAACTCAATATGCTCACCAGATGGACGAGTATGGAGATGATGTTCTGGTCGCGGTCATAGATACAGGTATCGATTACAACCATCCCGATCTAGAAGACAAGATGTGGGAAGATATAGGTTATGATTTTGTGAACGATGAAGAAGATCCTATGGATGAAGACGGTCACGGAACACACGTAGCTGGTATCGTTGCCAGCGTAGCTCCTGAAGCTGAACTCATGGCGCTAAAAGTTTTAGAGGAAAGAGGTGGAGATTGGATCGACCTCGCAAGGGCCATT
>CAZRWG010000035.1:0-8402 GCA_964603805.1 uncultured Thermoplasmata archaeon | reverse complement strand
TTTCTGGGACTTATCTCTAAGTATTCCTTCGACTGTTTCGGCCGAGGACTTTGCTGCAAAAAAGAAAAATATACTGAAAAGAACATTTCCTTGAGAAGGATTCAAAATAAGCTCGTCTAAATCTGCTAAAAATTCTATCAAAGATAATATGAGCCAAAATCCACCAAAGATGAGAATGATGAACCAAAAGGTCATCACGGGATGTTCCTTAACCTTCCGCTTAAATCCTCTGTAAGATTTTAGAATATCTAAAGAAAAAAGTACAAGCACCTTTCTAGGCGTGATTAACCACCTCTATGAACACATCTTCGAGATTTTTTGAGTCAGTTTTTCTTTTCAGTTCACTCACGGTACCTTCCGCTACAAGTTTCCCTTGCTCTATTATGCCCACTTTATCTGCCAAGTCCTCCGCTACAGGAGTGATATGAGTGCTCATCAGGATACATTTCCCTCGTAAAGCTAAATCCTCTATCCAGGTTTTGATGTTCTGGGAAAATCTTGGATCTAAAGAATTTGTTGGTTCATCTAAAATAAGATTAGGAGGATCATTGATTACAGCGTTGATAAATAGGACCTTTTGTTTCATGCCTTTAGAATAGCCCCCTATCTCTTTCTGTAGATGATCCTTTATCTCTAACTTTTGAGAAAATTTCTTTATTTTCTTGTAAAGAATGTCATCCTCGAGTCCCTTTAATGATCCCATCATGTGTAAAAATTCTTCACCAGTTAACTTTTCGTAAAGGTCTGGATGCTCAGGCATGTATCCAAATCGTCCTCTGATTTTTTTATTATGTCTAGCAGATCGACCGTCTATCCTTGCAGTCCCAGAAGATGGTCTTAAAAGACCAGTAAGGATTTTAATCAAAGTTGTCTTCCCAGCACCGTTAGAGCCTAATAGAGCGTATATTTCGCCCTTTTTTAAAGATAAGTTTATCCCTCTTAAAGCTTCAAATTCTCCGTAGGATCTCCTAAGCTCTTTTATCTCTATCATCAGTTTCGTGATACCCTTATGAAACCACTGCAGGGAACTATATCTACACCTTTTTTCTCGAGTTCGTCCAAAAATATGTTCAATCCGAGTGAATCGCTAGCCATATGTCCTGCAATTATGTAATTGATATGGTTCTCTTCAACCTTTTCTCTATGATCCTCGCTAAGATGCATACCTATTATAGTTCCGACGCCTGCTTCGGCTAACTTCTCATATGAGTCTTTGCTACCTTCAGTTCCACCTGTCATCTCGACGACGACCTTTCCGGCTCTGTTATCCTCACTACCTACCAGTATATCAGGACCTGCATTGAATTTTCTTGCCTCGTGATACTCTGGTATGCCTTTGAGGAAGTCAAAAACATCTTCTACCTTTTTGAAAGATTGATCCTCAATTTCATCAGTCAAAAACGATTCGACAAGATTATCTGTAACGGTATGAAGACACATCATTGGGATATCTAAAAGTTTAGCTGCATCGAGGCTTTGATTGTAATTTGCTCCCTTGACCTTTCTTTCGACTTCTTTCATTCTTTCTTTGACCATTCCTTCGGCAACATTGATCGGTACGCCCCATTCTTCCAACATGTCTTTCTGCAGTTCCATAACTTCGTGCAGTGAAGCAAGACCGATCCCTCTTGGGTGATGTCCTAATACCAGATCTATCTTTTTGCCCTTTTCAGACAAACGATCAGCCAGCATTATCTCTCCAGTATCTATGTTTATACCTGTCAGGACACTTTCAACCTTAGTATCTGGATCTCCATGAAGTAGTCTAGAGTCCTGGAAGGGGTTCTTCAATCTTTGTTCATCGAAGACTTCTTGGTCTTTTTCCTCCAATTCTTCATATTCTTCTTCAGCCTCTTCCAGCTTTTCCATCAATTCCTCTTCGTCTCTAACGTCTCCTTCTATTCCCATCTCGATCGCTAGTTCATATATCTCTTCTAGTTTCATAGTCATCTAGAAATGTAGGAGCATGGGACTATTATATTCTTTTTCATCATGAATCCTCTAAATTGGTTAAGTAGAATACATTATCTCCCCTATTTCTAAGTGGGAAAAATATTTTTTATACCTTTATTTATTGAAGCTTGATGGTCAGGATATTCGACAGGAAACTCAAAAAAGAAACGATAAAACATTACCTCGGTCAGAGTTTTTTAGCCGCCTTAGTTCTCTATCTAGGACTCAACTTACCGTTATTAGGTGATGAAATCATACTTGTAGCGGCAGCTGGTTCTACAGCTTTTATAGTATTTGCGTTGCCCAATAGCGAAACTGCCCACCCTAGACGTGTGATCGGGAGCCATTTTGTCTGTGGACTTATAGGTTTGGCTTTTCACACCACCTACCCTTCTATCTTATCATTTGAGCTAGCTGTCTCGATAGCTTTAGGCGTATCTATCTTAGCCATGGTTTCATTATGGTTGGAACATCCTCCCGCAGGAGGAACGGTTCTATTTTTCGTAGTCAATCCACAACCTATAGCGTTAGTCTCATTACTGTTGCTTGTAAGTATAATGACAACACTCTCTTATTTAGTGCGTCCATATCTTTACGATCTACTATAATGAATATCAAAGCTAAGGATGGATTATCTTTTCAACAAAGAATATATAAAGCACACATATTATGGGATGTTGATAACTTTGAGTAACGGAGAAGAAGATGAAGTAGTAAGGGTACCTTACCCTGATAGAAGCGATGGACAGATGTTCGCAATAGCAGAAAATATGCTTGGAGGAGCTCGAGTTAGAGTGATCTGCGAGGATGGAAAATCTAGATTAGGCAGGATACCTGGAAAACTAAAAAAACGTATGTGGATAAGGGAAGATGATCTTTTGATAGTCGAGCCATGGGACTTTCAAGATGAGAAATGTGATATTAAATATCGATACACAAGAACCCAGGTCAACTATCTACGGAAAAAGAACGATCTGCCCGATAGTTTAGATGTATTTTGATTAAACCTATTCGATGCAAAAGTTTTTTTGTCTTTAAAGAGATGATTGATCATGAAAAGAAGTCTGCTAGATATCCTCCGCTGTCCTGAATGTAAGGGAGAATTGAATTTAGATTCTACTAAGCTAGATAAATCTACAGAGGCAGAGCCTCCTCAAGAAATCGAAGAAGGTACTTTATTTTGTAAGAAATGTGAGATAGAATATCCCATAGAAGACGGTATACCTAATATGCTTCCCCCGGAGGAATGAGCTCAAAAGAAATTTTTTATTCCATATATTCTTCCTGAATCTCTATAATCTCTGAACTATTCTCCGCTTCTTGATAATCGTTCAATGGATTCTTATTCATCTCGAGGAATTGTTCTCCCCAATTGAATATAGATAATATTTCTCTTGCTTGATCTTCTTCATCTAAAATATATAATGCGGCGGCTATAGCTTCGACCGTGGTTAATTGAAAGGGCTTGCCATAATTTATCGGATTAACAGCTACAAGATAAGGTAGAGCTCTTCCGTTCTCGTATTCGGGTATTTTGTCTTCCGCTTCAGTCCACGTACAATCTATAGCTTTAATACCTCCTGATTTAGCTTCTGTTTTGTCATCAGGAGAAATGGCCTTTTCAGCTAACGGATTTAGATAGATACCGCCCTTTCCTAAGTCTCTGTCATTAACTATCCTTTCTGCCAATTTTTTATCTATCAGTTTTCTTGCAGTACATTTATCCGGGTCGCATTCTCGATAATCCAATATAGATATATCCATACGAGCTTCAATTCAAAACGTGGGTAATAAATCATTCGAATGACTACTTATTTTAAATGTATTTATCACGGCAAATTGAAATTAAAAACTAAGGAAAAAATATAAGGACAAGTCAATCCATAACATACCACACCCGATGATGATGAATCCAAATCTGATCTGTGATGATTGATGGGCAGTCTGAGGGTATTAAACCAAAATTGGAGATAAATATGGTTACAGGCTTCGACTTACTTCACGACAACAAACCCCTCCAGAAACATTGGATAAGGAGATTGATAGCTTACTTTATTGATTTTGTTGTTTCGTCTATGGTAGTCTATTTGGTTTTCTTCTTTCTTGCATTTGGTATACTTGACCCCTCTATGATATGGTACTTTCCTATGACCGCTGGTATGGTTCAAGTTTTCTATTCGGCGGCACTAGAATACACGAGTAAAAAGACACTTGGCAAAGCCATGATGGGTTTGGAAGTTGAAGCTCTTACCTACTCTTTTGACTCATCAGACGCTTTGATAAGGAATTTTAGCAAATTGCACGGCATCTTTGTCCTCTTGGATTGGGTGATCGGGATGGCAAGTGAAGGAGACCCGAGACAGCGTTATCTTGATCGGTTGACGGAAACAACGGTGAAAGGTTTTGGTGAACCCCTTCACGTACGAGACTTCATCGAAGACCACCTTTTGGGACCAGCAGGCGAAGAAAAACCAAAAAGATCAGAGAAGGAAGAAGGAGAAGAGAAAGGAGATAAAAGAAATTGTCGTGAGTGTGGTGGAGAACTCTTGGATATAGGTGAGGGAAAAGCTAGATGTAAAGACTGTGGACGAATACAATAATATGTACATAGCTGTTGATGACACGGATTCTAGAGAAGGCATGTGCACCACTTTTTTAGCTACAGAGCTGATTAAAGAATTTGAAGATTGTCAACTATTGGATTATCCTAGATTAGTGAGACTCAATCCTAACGTTCCTTGGAAGACAAGGGGAAATGGTGCAATTGTTCTAACATTAGGAAAAGGACTTAAAAAAGAAAAGATGATAGGAGAGATAGAAAAAGACCAGTGGATCTTTCAAGGTGATCATGAAAGAAAAGAAAATGCTTTCCAAAGAGTTAAAAAAGTTGTAGAGGAATTGGCTCATTTTCAAAGCTCAAATACAAACCCAGGATTGATCGTAGCCGAAGAAAGGCCTTCTAGGAACCTGTATGAAAAAGCTGTAAAAGATATCGTCGAGTTGGAAGAAGTTTTAGATATTTTAGATAAAAACTCTTTTGAGTACTCAGGTTATGGGGAGAAAAGAGGTTTGATCGGTGCTTCAGCCGCTTTAGCTTGGAGACCTGACGATATGACATATGAAATTCTAAGTTATAGGAGTAAAGATAGGTGGGGTAAAAAAAGAGAGCTTGATGAGGAGGATATAAGAAAACTCGATACTACAATTAAAGGGGCGTTCGATAGCTATGATGATGAAGAAAACAAACAGTGTATCGCACCCAATTCTCCATGTCCGGTGCTTTATGGAGTTAGAGGTGATTATCCATTAGAATTACAAAAATCTCTAGATATCATCGATGATGAAGACCCAGAAAGATGGATTACGTTTCTGACTAATCAGGGCACTGACGACCATATACAGAGAGCTTTAATCTCAGAAGCGAAACCTTGGAATTCCGTAAAAATAAAAGGAGAGGTCTGCTCAAAACCACGTTCGATAGAAGGAGGGCATGTACTTTTTGATATTACAGATGAGACGGACCAGATAACAGCGGCGGCATATGAACCTACCAAGAGTTTTAGAGAAGTTATAGAGAATCTTATAGTAGGAGATAAAATCGAGTTATGGGGTGGAGTTAGAAGAGATCCTAGAACACTAAATATAGAAAAGATGAAAATTTTAGAGTTGGAAGAAAAGATAATCAAAGTCAGGAATCCCGAATGCCCTGATTGTGGTAAGAGAATGTCGTCGATGGGAACCGATGCAGGATACAGGTGTAAAAGGTGTAGAATAAAAGCAGACGAGGACGAAGCTGTTAGAGAAAAGATAGATAGGGAACTAACTGAAAAATGGTATGAAGTACCAGCCTCTGCTAGGAGACATCTCTCGAAACCATTGAAAAGGATAAGATAAAAAATTTTTTTACTCTGGGTAGAACTCGTCTATGTATTTTTGATCTATCCTTTTTAGATCCTTTTTTGGTAGTACCGTCAGTAAATCCCAAGCCATATCAAGAGTTTCATCTATGGTTCTATTTTCTTCTACCCCTTGATCTATAAATCGATCTTCGAATTCTTCAGCAAATTCAAGATAAAGTTTGTCTCGGTCGCTTAGTGCTTCTTCTCCTACAACAGCTACAAGATCTCTCAAATCAAGCCCTTCAGCGTAGGCTGCATACAACTGGTTACTGACATCTGAATGATCTTTTCTGGTTCTTTCTTCTCCGATACCTTCCTCCATCAGTCTTGAAAGACTCTCACCGGGTGTGATAGGAGGTCTGATACCTTTCCTGTGTAATTCTCTAGAGAAAACAAGCTGTCCTTCTGTGATATAACCCGTTAAATCAGGAATAGGATGAGTAATATCGTCATCAGGCATCGTTAGGATCGGGATCATAGTAATGGAACCCTCTCTGTTCAATATTCTACCAGCTCGTTCGTAGATGTTAGCCAAGTCGGTATACATGTACCCTGGGTAACCTCTTCTACCTGGTACTTCTTCTCTAGCCGCAGCTATTTCTCTCAATGCCTCGCAGTAGTTTGTCATATCCGTAAGGATAACTAGTACTTGCATGTCTTCTTCAAAGGCTAGATATTCAGCAGCCGTTAATGCCATCCTAGGAATGACTATTCTTTCGATAGCTGGGTCATCAGCCAAGTTAAGGAACAATACAGATCTTTCCAAAGCACCGGTTCTTTCGAAATCTCTCCTAAAGAAATTCGCCTCCTCTGCCGTGATCCCCATAGCGCAGAAAACCACCGCAAATTCTTCCTCTTCTCCTAAAACTTCAGATTGTCTAGCGATCTGGGCGGCGACACTATTATGAGGTAAACCAGAGGCGCTAAAAATCGGTAATTTTTGTCCTCTTACTAAAGTCAACATACCATCGATAGTGGAAATACCGGTCTGGATGAACTCTCTCGGATACTCTCTAGCCGATGGATTGATCGGATCACCATTGATATTCCTTCTTTCATCTGGGATTATATCGGGACTTCCGTCGATAGGTTCCCCTATCCCATTGAATACTCTGCCTAGGAGTTCTCTAGAGACGCCGAACTTCATAACTTCACCGGTAAATTGTACGCTGGTGTCATCAGTGTCCAATCCTCTAGTTCCTGCGAATACCTGAAGGACAGCCCGATCTGTTTCAGCTTCGAGTACTTGACCTAATCGTTCTTCACCATTTGGTAATTTAATTTTAGCTATTTCGTCATAGGCTACGTCACTTATACCTTCTACAACCATGAGTGGTCCAGAAACTTCGGTAACGTTCTGGTATTCTGTCCTTTTAGATATGTCGTCTACCATATTATTCCTCCTCCGTTGAGACTTCTTCATCTTTTATCTCGCTTTCCTCATTTCCTTTTTCAAGCGGTGAAGATATCTCTAGAGAGCCTTCTAGTTCTTTGAATTCTTCATTCATCTTCATCTCTATATCTCCTGATTTTTCTTCCCATTCGTCTGAAGGGATGTTCGACATCCTGCTTATGTCTTCTAACACATCCATCTCTGCTAGCTTGTCTACTGATACTCCTTCTTCGATAGCTCTCTGCCCAGTCTCGTAAAACTCCATAATTATCTGTAACATTCTGAATTGTTTCTCGGGGGAGCAGAAAGTATCTATGTCATGGAAAGCGTTCTGTTGGAGGAAATCCTCTCTAACCATTCTCGCGGCCTGAAGTGCGAATTGATCCGAAGGAGGAAGTGCATCAGGACCGACCAATTGAACGATCTCCTCTAGTTCAGATTCTTTCTCCAATAAACGCATAGTCTCTCTTCTCAAGTCCTTCCAATTTTCGTTAACGTTTTCATCCCACCAATCACCTACCTGATCCAGATAGAGTGAATATGAAGTTAACCAGTCTACTGCTGGGAAGTGCCGTCTGTTCTTCAACTCAGTATCCAATGCCCAGAAAACTTGAACGATTCTCAATGTATTCTGAGTAACAGGTTCGGAGAAGTCACCACCTGAAGGGCTTACAGCTCCTATTACAGATATGGAGCCTTCTCTGTCTCCATAAAGCTGACAGATACCGGCTCTTTCATAAAAAGAAGCTAGCTCAGAAGCCAAATAAGCGGGAAAACCTTCTTCTCCAGGCATCTCCTCTAACCTTCCGGATATTTCCCGCAAAGCCTCTGCCCATCGTGAGGTCGAGTCTGCCATCAACGCAACATTGTAACCCATATCTCGGTAATATTCTGCGATAGTGATCCCAGAAAAGACAGAAGCCTCTCGAGCAGCAACGGGCATGTTGCTGGTATTCGCGATCAAAACGGTTCTCTTCATCAGGGGTTCTCCAGTCCAGGGGTCCTCTAGTTCGGGGAAGTCTCTAAGGACCTCGGTCATCTCATTACCTCTTTCTCCGCATCCTACGTAAACAACTATGTCAGCGTCGCTCCATTTAGCCAATTGATGTTGAATGACCGTATTGTGGAGGATCATAGGTGAATTACCGCCCACGAAA
>CAZRWG010000034.1:0-8475 GCA_964603805.1 uncultured Thermoplasmata archaeon | reverse complement strand
AGCAAAGAGTTTCCTCCTAATCTGTTAGCTCCATGAACACTTACACAAGCACATTCTCCAACTGCGTAGAGACCATCGATTTTAGTTTTACCGTCGATATCTACATCGATGCCTCCCATCGAATAGTGTTGACCTGGTTGTACAGGTACGGGTTCTTCGACTGGATCCACACCCGCAAAATCCTGCGCGATCTGTCTTATGCCGGGAAGTCTCTCTTCTATCTTTTCTTTTCCAAGATGTGTAAGGTCTAGGTGAACGTACTCGTCTTCGAAGGCTCTTCCTTCTTCAGCTTCGGTGATTATCGCCCTAGCAACTATATCTCTCGGAGCGAGCTCCATCGCCTCTGGAGCGTAATCTTTCATGAATCTTTCTCCTTCTTTGTTTTTTAGATAACCACCTTCACCTCTAGCTCCCTCTGTCATCAAGATGTTAGAGTCGTAAAGGGTAGTTGGATGAAATTGTATGAATTCCATATCTTCTAGAGGAACGCCTGCCTCGTAGGCTAGGAAAGCTCCATCTCCAGTATTGATCAGGGCGTTCGTTGACCTATTATATATACGTCCATAACCGCCGGTAGCGAGAACAACAACATCGGAGGAGAAACCGACGAGTTTTCCGTTTTCGATATCCCAGGCTATTAGACCGTGTATTTCTCCATCTTTCACTACTAGAGAAGTCACGAAATATTCGTTATAGAAGCCAAGACTCTCGGCGACGGTCTGCTCGTACAGCGTGTTAAGAAGATTATGTCCCGTTCTATCTGCAGCATAACAGGTCCTCGGAACACCTGCACCTCCGAAGGGCCTTTGAGCTATCTTTCCATCTTCTAAGCGTGAAAAGACGGTTCCCATATGTTCCAATTCGAGAACGACATCTGGCGCCTCTTTACACATGACTTCAACTGCATCTTGATCCGCTAGATAATCTGAGCCTTTGACCGTATCGAATGCGTGGTCTTTCCAATTGTCGTCTCTAGCTTCAGGAACGTTTGCTAGAGAAGCGTTAATCCCTCCTTGGGCCGCTACACTATGAGAGCGCAGCGGATGAACTTTCGATATGACCACGACGTCTCTACCTTTTTTCCCTGCTTCGAGAGCTGCTCTCAATCCAGATAATCCGCCCCCTACAACTATCACTTCGTGCTCGTATATTTCATCATCTTCCATCTAATTTCACCCTTTTGTTTTATCATATGAAGGTGATAACGATATTAAGACATTAGGGTGTGATATTGAGCAAAACATTTATATTCTAAAAGTAGCAATATTTTTTTGGAAGGGATAATATTAGGAAGTCACTTGCCGTGGCTGTAGTCTTGCTCTTATTATTCAGCTTAGTCTTAGTTGGCTCCTCTATTACTCTGGAAAATTCGGAAAAGGAATACAGTTTAAAAATAAGTACCGGGAGGGTTGGTTCCTACTATGATAGTCTTAATAAAGAAATATTGCCTGAGAGAGCCGGTATAACATATCCCGAACCAGGAGAACATGAAGTATCTCCAGGATCTGAAGTTGAAGTGACCGCGATTTCAGGTGATAATTGGAAATTTAGTCATTGGTCCGGTGATATCTCGGATCCCAAAAGTGAGGAAAAAGAGATAACTATCGAGATGACTAGGAACAAGCAATTAACAGCAAATTTCCGAATTTTAGAAGAAAATGAGTCTCTAGGAACAGAAAAAGAGGTGTACGAATCCGGAGAAAACGTTCACGTAGAAGTCAAAAACGACGGATCCGCATTTGCTTTTCCTATAATAAATGTCTTCCAAATGCAGATTCAAAATGTTGACACTGGGGAGGTGGTCCATGGGCCTCTAACAGGTCCTGTATTAGATGCGGTACCAGATTACGGAAGAACGGAATATTTTGTTTGGAATCAGACCGATAAAGATGGAGAACAGGTCCCCGAAGGTACCTACATTGTCAAAGCAGTACGTGATGATATTTTCGATCATACAGCTGAAATTCAAATATCAAATGTATCTGATGAATTAGAGATTTCGGCTCTAAAAGTAGAACCTGAAAAACCGAGAGAAGGAGAAGAGATCGAGGTAATGGTAGATGTAACAAATACTGGAAACGAAACATTGGGATACACATTTGATTTTTACGTTAATATTCCCTGTAGAGCTTCGCTCAATGAATCAGAGACGGTAACTGTAGAGCCTGGAGAGACCGAAACTATTTCAATTACTTTTCCTGCAATGAAGAGTGGAGAGTATTATGTAGAAGTCGATGGTTTTGAAAAAACTACTCTTGATTTCGAGGTGAGAAGAAGTAACTTTTTGTTAGATACTTGGTGGTTGTTTGGGATGATCGGATTTGTTATAGGTCTAGTAATTGTAGTTCCTCGGTACGGAAGAAAAAAAAGAGGTAAAAAGTAAAATTTATCAATCCTCGCTTCTACCTCTTGTGAATATTTATATACATTGATGCCCTTTTATTAGAAGAAGAGGTGCTGATATTGGCAGAAAAAGGATGTGAAGACTGCGATTATTTTGTTAAACACGATTCTTACGATTTTATCGGACTGTGTCTTAATGAGGACAGATTAATCACAAAAAAAGAGATATGTCCTGGTCAAAAAGATATCGATAGAGAGAGATTAGAAAAGATACTGCGAGAAAAGGGATGGATTTACTGTATAACTTGCGGCGAACCTATTTTCTCACTAGATGAATTGGAGGACCATAAAAAAGGTAGGTTAGTTGAAGAGAGATTTTCAGACGATGTCGCCGCGGAAGACAGCCCAGCAGCTGACTGAGTGATAATATGGTTGAGAAGCTAAGCATTATCCTAGGAGGAGCCCAGGGCTCTGGTCTTGAAACGACAATACAGATATTGAGCACCGCTTTCGCATCTTCAGGAAACGGATTTTTGGCAGATAGGGAATACTATTCGAACATAAAAGGTAGACACAGCTACGCCCATGCCAAAATTTCTTCTATTGACATACCGCGCTCTATAGATTCAAAGATAGATCTTCTCGGATGCATGGATGCTGAGACGCTTTTCACGCATTTCGATGACATCGTCGAAGGAGGTTATTTGATCTATGACGCCTCTACCGGTGAGAAAACACAGGATTCGATAAAGAGCATTGAAAATCCACTGAGAGAAAGACTGGAAGAAAGGTTTGAAGAGATAGGGATAGAAGGAACTGTTTCGTCCGTGGTTGAACATCTTAAAGAAGAAAACGACGTGAAAGTTATCGAACTCGATTATCCTTCGATACTTGAAGACATTCAAAAAGAATTCGATATTTCATCTTCACACGCTTCTAGATATGTAAGTTCTATTTTGATCGGTGCAGTTTCCGGCTTGATGGGTCTAGATAAAGAGGAGATAAAAAAGGGAATTGAAAGGAAGTTTGAGGGAAAAGAGAAGATAGCAGAACAGAACATGTTCCTAGTGAAAAAAGTTTCTGAGATGGTTGAAAAAGAACACGGTTCTCCTCTAAAACTAGAAGGATCAGGAATAGATAAAGATGAATTGCTGATGGTCAACGGTAACGAGATAACGGGTATGGGTAAAATTACGGGAGGAATGCGATTCCAAAGTTACTATCCTATCACTCCCGCTGCTGATGAAAGCTTTTTCATAGAACAGCATGCGAGTTTTGAAAATGGTGACAGTGTGATCGTGCTTCAAACAGAAGATGAATTGGCAGCTATAACCTCTTGTATCGGAGCCGCATTGACTGGAACTAGAAGCGCTACTGCCACAAGTGGACCTGGATTTGATCTAATGGTGGAAGGTCTCGGTTGGGCTGGGATAAATGAAGTACCTATCGTGATAACCTACTATCAGAGAGGAGGTCCAAGTACCGGCCAACCTACTAGAGGGAGTCAGGATGATCTTATGAACGCTCTATACTCATCTCACGGTAATTTTGCACGCATAGTTCTGGTTTCTGGCGATCATGAAGAAGCTTTCATCGATGCCATAAAAGCTTTCAATCTTGCTGAGAAATTTCAGACTCCCGTCATCCATCTGATGGACAAGTTTTTGGCTAATTTTGTAAAGACTATTCCCCTGCCGGAGATAAATAAAGTAGAGATAGATAGAGGGAAATTGTTTGAAGGTGAAGATTACAAAAGATTCGAAGACGGTCCTATATCGGATAGGGCTTTTTTGGGCTCTGAAGTCATGTGGTACACTGGCAGTGAACACGATGTCGAAGGTAACGTGAGCGAAGATCCTATGAATAGGATAAAGATGCATGAGAAGAGAATGGATAAATTGGAGATAGCTCATGAAGAGCTCGATGATAAGGTTATCTATTTTGGTCCTGAAGACCCGGAGAATCTAATCGTAGGATGGGGTTCAGTAAAAGGCGTGGTTTTAGATGCAATGGAAGAGATGGACGAAGATTTCGGATATTTACACTTCAGGTGTTTTTCTCCATTCCCGTTCGAAAAAGTATCCTCTCATCTTGAAGAGAGCAAGACGGTAATAGCTGTTGAACATAGCTACTCGCCCCGTGTATCTGAAGTGGTTAGTTTGAACACAGGATACCAGATCGAAAAAGAAGTGGTAAAATTTACCGGACGTCCTATCTATAGAGATGAATTGATAGATTCCCTAAAGAATGTAATCGAAGGTTCTAGTCGGGAGGTGTTGAAACATGGCCCGTGATTATGGAACAGAAAATTGGATAGATTGGTGTCCTGGATGTGGGGATTTCGGTATAGTTTCTAGCGTCTATAGAGCTTTTTCTGAATTGGAAATACAAAAGGAGAGGACCGTTGTTGTCTCAGGTATCGGTTGTTCTGGAAAGATGCCACATTTCATAGATGTCAGTGGAGTACATACTCTTCACGGTCGAGCTATACCGTTCGCTACTGGAATCAAGATGGCAAATCCTAAACTCGAAGTGATAGTGAACGGAGGTGATGGCGATCTCTTAGGTATAGGTGCCGGTCATTTCGTTGCGCTTGGTAGGAGAAATTTAGACATACTGGTGATGATGCATGATAATAGAGTTTACGGTTTAACGAAAGGGCAGGCCTCGCCGACTCTTCCTAGAGATACAAAAACCAAAGCTTTGAACACACCTAGCATTCAAGACGCTATCGAACCTTTGGCCTTGGCGCTCACCTCAGGTTATACCCATGTTGCTAGAAGCTTCGCCATGGATTCTGATCATTTGAAGGAAGCCATCAAAGATGGTATAGAGCATGAAGGGGCCGCCTTTCTCAATATCCTTCAGCCCTGCGTGACCTATAATGATATCCACACTTCAGAATATTTCAACGAAAGGATAGAAAAATTGGATGATTGGGATCCTCAAGATGTAGACCTTACAGGGGCCATAAACAAGTCAAAGATAACTGATGAAATACCGTTAGGCTTATTTTACAAAGATACTGAAACACCTACTTTTGAGGAAAGGATAGCGGGACAATTACCTGATTATTTGAATAAGACGCCTGCTGAACAAGATATCGAAGAGAACGGGAAAACATTGTTGGACAAAAAAGGATTCAAATCAAAATTTGAAGGAAATCTGATAAAAAAAGAAAAGTGAAAGTCCTTTCTCATCACTTTTAAGACTACTTTTTCTCGACAGGCACTTGTAGTTCGCTCTTTATCTGAAAAACTCCTTCTTCTTTTTCAGGTATCTTTTTGAATTTTTCCATCTTAAGTCCGACAATCTTGTAACCTTTTTTCTCTATATAATTGTAGATTTCTTTGTAGGCTTCTAGATAATCAGCCGGGGTTCCTTTGAACTTCTCTAACGCTATATTAACAGGAGGCAAGAACTTCAATTTGTATCCTCCACCGCCCTTTTTACGGTTTTTTATCGGTATTCCTATTTCGACTCTAAAGTTTTTATCAGAAGCTTTGTCAAACTCGTGGTGATAAAATGCGGCGGGTTTCCCGTAAGGATTTGCCTTTTTTTCTCTAGCCCATTCCTTAAGATCCTGGATGTATTCTTTGAACGGTATTTCCTCAAAAGGTCCTTTATACTCTTTGGTTATATAATTAAGTGAAGCTCTTTTCTTTATTTTAACCATTTTTTCAACCTCTCCAGTATATGCGACTCAATATATATTAAAGTTGCGTCGTGTTGGTTCAGATCAGATCATCCTGACGATATGATACCATCTTTGAGTCCGCCTCGCGCCAGTCACTTTCAGCCCTAATCAATATATCTTTAGCTCTATCTTCAGCTCCTTCTTTTATCTGTTTTTCATCTATATCTACAAATTCGGAATTCCTGATTATTTTATTTCCGTTTATGATAACGTTATCCACTTCGAATCCAGTAGAAGAATATATCAGATTGGGGATGAAATTTCTAAAAGGTTCATGAATAGCCGGCGTTAGATTCACGCTTTTCAGATTTATAGTTATTACGTCCGCTTTTTTGCCTTCCTCAAGGGTTCCTATCTTGTTTTCCATGCCAAGAGCTTCAGCACCTTTAGTGGTAGCTAATTGAAGTGTCTTCCAAGGAGGAAGAGCTGTTGGGTCTTTATCTCTACATTTGGTCAATATACTGATCGTTCTCATCTCGCGGAATATATTATGAGCGCCGTTTCCAGGTACCTGATCAGACCCTAGGGCAACAGTTCCACCTAGTGAAAGGAAATCCTCTATAGGAGGAACTATACCATCTATCATGCCTATAGAACTTGGACAGCCCACCATACTAACGTCATTTTCTACTAACGTCTGTTTTTCTTGCCCCGTAGTCCCATGACAGTGTGCGGCTAAAAGCCGCTGGTTGAGCATGTTTTCTTCTTTCAGTTTTTCTACTGTAGAGCAACCGTATCTGCTTTTTATCTGTTCTCTTTCTCTACCACCTTGTGCTACATGCATATGTATACGTCTGTCGAACTCTTCAGCTCTTTCGTAGATCTTCTTTAAGGTCTCCATCGAAACCATATCCAAAGCCTGTGGACCGTACATCATATCTACCATATCAATTGGAGCGTATTTTTTGAAAAGACGTTCATTTTCCTGAAGCTGGGACTTTGAGGGTTCTAATTGATAAGTATCATTTTCCCTACTATCTACTTCATTTATTGTCTCTGCTCCCACAACTCTAGCACTCAACGGCTGGTAGACCTCTTCTATCGTATGGTCCAACCTACTGGTGAATTCACCAAATGTTGTAGTTCCACATCTAAGAGCCTCTAAAACGCCGAGTTTTGAACCCGCGATAAGGTCTTCTTCGCTCATATGCCGAGTGATAGGACCCAAGGCTTTGTCCATCCATTCGATTTCAGGGACGTCTTGTGCAGTTCCTCGTAAAAGTGCTAGACTTGAATGAATGTGAGCGTCTACAAGCCCAGGCATCGTTATATGGTCGGTGCCATCTATTATACTGCTGTAATTTTCTTCATCGAGATCTTTTGTTTTACCGATGAAAGAGATCCTGTCCATTTCGATCCCTAACGCGCCGTTTTTGATTATTCCCAAATCATTACCTTGCAACGTTACGAGTGTTGTATTCTTTATAGCTAAATCCATGATCCACCTTGTAAGGAGAAAGGGGTTCTACATTAAAATCATTTTTGTCAAAATAGCTTGGTTTAGGGGAAAAATGTTCAAAAACGAAAATATTAAGACCCTAATACCGATTAGGTATTTGAAAGGTGGAACAAGATGGATGAATACCTGATAGTTCTGAACAAAAATGCAGATACGCTCTCGATAGTTGATCCAAACGAACGAGAGGTCGTAAAAGAAATAAAATGTGGGCACAACCCGCATGAGATAGCTATAACTCCTGATGGTAAGAAGTCATACATAACCTGTTCTCTTGGGAACGAATTGAACGTATTGGATAATGAGAGTTTTGAGATAGTCAAGACTTTGCAACATGAGTACTTCAAATTTCCTCATGGTGTGGAAGTGAGCAAAGACGGTGAAGAACTTTATTTAGCTTCCACCTACAGCAATAAGATATTTATCATCGATATTGAAAGAGATGAGATAAAGAAGTACTTTCCCACTTATCAAGAGCATTCCCACATGATCTCCTTTGCCCCCGATGGGGAAAAAGTTTACGTTCCGAACATAGGGAGCGACAACATAACTGTAGTGGATACAGAAAAAGAAGACATAGTCAATCATTTTCCGGTCGGTGAAGGTCCTGAAGGGGTCGCGGTTCATCCTGATGGAGAGTACCTCTATGTTGCAAATCAAGAAGACGATACACTTTTTGTGATTGATACTGATAATTATGAAACTTTGTACAAAAGAAGATTAGGAAATAGACCGATAAGGATCGTGTTTTCACACGATGGTAAATACGCTTTCATCCCTAACAGAGAATCAAATGATATCTCCGTTATAGATACTGAATTTGCGTTAGAGGATGGGACAGAGCCGTGGGAAGTGAAGAGGATTCCTGTAGGGGTGTGGCCCGGAGGTACTGTCTTCGATCATGACAGTTCTAGAGCTTTCGTTGCGAATAACAAGACAAATGATATATCGATAATAGATGTTGAAAGTTTAGAAGAGG
>CAZRWG010000033.1:0-8552 GCA_964603805.1 uncultured Thermoplasmata archaeon | reverse complement strand
AGGTTCGTCATCTACCAGAGATAGGTTGATCACGCCAAAAGTGACTTCCATCTGAGTGTGCTTGAAAAGCTTGTTCAACACTACGTCAGGGATAACTCCTCTTTTCAAATCGATTACAACTCTAACTCCGTCTCTATCGGATTCGTCTCTTAGATCGGATATCTCACTTATCACGTCGTCCTTGACCAGTGAAGCTATGCTTTCGACAAGCTTAGCTTTGTTAACTTGATAAGGGACCTCTTCTATGACGATCCTTTTTCTTTGACCTCTCAAGTCTTCGATGCTGGTCTTAGATCTTATCTTGATCTTCCCTCGTCCTTCTTTGTAAGCGTTGTAAACACCGTTGTAACCGTGGATTATCCCGCCTGTAGGAAAATCGGGAGCTGGAAGTTCGTCCATCAGGTCAGTTATATCACATTCCGGTTCATCTATCAGTAGTT
The DNA here is from genome assembly GCA_964603805.1 of uncultured Thermoplasmata archaeon. GTDB lineage: Archaea > Thermoplasmatota > Thermoplasmata > Halarchaeoplasmatales > Halarchaeoplasmataceae > Natronoplasma. Next base: position 8,112 of record CAZRWG010000033.1, on the reverse strand, counting down.
TTATCGCACCTACTAGTTCGTTCAAATTGTGTGGAGGAATATTAGTAGACATGCCAACAGCTATACCACTAGCACCGTTCAATAGAAGATTCGGTAGTTTTGAAGGCATAACAGTAGGCTCTTCCATACTTCCATCATAATTGTCTCTGAACTCTACTGTTTCTTTATCTAGGTCTTCCATCAGATCTTCAGCTATCTCTTCCAAACGAGTTTCGGTGTAACGCATCGCCGCCGGTTCATCTCCGTCTAAAGACCCAAAATTTCCCTGGCCATCTATAAGAGGATAACGTAGAGAAAAATCCTGAGACATTCTTACTAAAGCATCGTAAACCGCCTGATCGCCGTGAGGATGATACTTACCCAAAACGTCACCAACGACTCTAGCAGATTTTTTATGAGATTTATCGGAAGAGAGACCTTCCTGCCTCATTGAATAAAGAATTCTTCTATGAACAGGCTTCAAACCGTCTCTGACATCAGGAAGTGCTCTGCCAACTATGACGCTCATCGCATAATTGATGTAAGAATCTTCCATCTCCTCTTCTATATTCTTCGTGTATACTTCATCAGCTATCTCTTCTGTTTCTCCTACCATAAAAACACCTCACACGTCTATATTGGTCGCTGCCGTGGCGTTCTGTTTAATGAACTCCTTTCTAGGTTGGACTTCTTTACCCATCAAAAGATTGAAGAGTTCGTCGGCTCGCTCAGCATCTTCAACCGTGACTTTCGCAAGTTTCCTATTTTCAGGGTTCATCGTGGTCTCCCAAAGTTCCTTGGGATTCATCTCACCTAGACCTTTATACCTTTGAATACTAACACCTCTTTTACCCCATTCCTCAAGTATTTCCTGCTTATCCCCTTCTCTATAAGCATATCTTACACCTCCACCTTTGGTTATCTTGTAAAGAGGGGGCTGAGCCATGTAAAGATAGCCTCTCTCGATCAGAGGTTTCATGTACCTGTAAAAAAAGGTGAAAAGTAAAGTCCTTATATGGGCGCCATCAACATCTGCGTCGGTCATTATTATGACTTTATGATATCTGCATTCATCAGGATCGAAGTCTTCTCCGACACCTGCTCCTATCGCAGAGATTATAGATCTTATCTCTTTATTTTCCAGCATCTTATTGAGCCTTGCCTTCTCCACATTGATTATCTTTCCCCGCAGAGGAAGTATCGCCTGAAAATCTCTGTCTCTACCCTGCTTTGCAGAGCCTCCAGCGGAATCGCCCTCTACGATGTAAAGTTCAGACTTCGTCGGATCGGGGTTAGCACAGTCCGATAGTTTTCCAGGTAGGTCCACACTATCTAAGATTCCTTTCCTCCTAGTCAATTCTTTAGCTTTTTTCGCCGCCTGTCTTGCCTTTGCCGCTGTAACAGCTTTCTTCACTCTTGCTTCTGCGACTCTAGGATTTTCCTCCAAGTAGGTCATCAACTCTTCGCCCACTATCGATTGGACTATACCTCTTATCTCGCTATTACCCAATTTCGTTTTCGTCTGACCCTCGAACTGGGGCTCGGGAAGTTTTACATTTATCACCGCCGTAAGACCTTCTCTGTAATCGTCTCCTCTTATGTCTACGTCCTCTGTTAGGTCGTTTCTCTCTGCGTAATTGTTAAATGTCCTGGTCAAAGCTGCTCTGAATCCGCTCAAGTGAGTTCCGCCTTCACGAGTGTTTATATTGTTAGCGAAAGCCAATATCTCCCTAGAATAAGACTGGGTCCGATGCTGCATCGCGACCTCTACGTGAACGCCGTCTTCTCTCCTGTTGAAATAAATAGGTTCGGAATGAAGCTTTTCTTTATCCTTATTCAAGTACTCTATGTATTCGACGATACCGCCTTCATAATGAAAAGTTTCCTCAAGTCTCTTCCTTTCATCTTTTATTTTGATCTTAAGGCCTTTATTCAAAAAAGCCAATTCCCTCATACGTTCCTTCAGCTCATCGTACTCGAAGTCGACCGTTTCGAATATTTCTGTATCTGGTTTAAAGGTAGTTATAGTTCCACTAACTTTACCGTCCTCTCCGATCTTTTCAACGTCGGTCACTGGCTGACCTTTTTCGTACCTTTGATGATACACTTCTCCTTCTCTTTTGACTTCGACTTCCAGCCATTCGGAAAGTGCGTTAACAACGGAAACGCCGACACCGTGAAGTCCACCAGAAACCTTGTAACTCTTCCTGTCGAACTTACCTCCAGCATGGAGTTTAGTCATCACTATCTCTAACCCGGGTCTTTCATACTGCGGGTGTTCGCTGACCGGTATACCTCTACCATTGTCGGACACCTCAACGCTTCCGTCTTCCTTTATGGTCACTTCGATCCTATCGCAGTATCCTTCCATTGCCTCGTCAATACTGTTGTCCACGACCTCGTAAACCAGGTGGTGCAGACCTCTCTCGTCAGTACTCCCTATGTACATACTAGGTCTTTTTCTTACAGCTTTAAGACCTTCGAGGACCTTTATCTTGTCAGAATCGTAAATATCTTCTTTTTGCAATATAGACTCATCTTTCATCATTTGACCTGCCTTCAAATACAATTCAAGATCTCATAAATATCCATCTTTTCGAGTGCATCCCATAACGCCGATAATAATCGTCAGGGGACATTATTTCACATGGTATCGACCTATATTAATCTTTTTACCCTCTGGGTATAAAAGTAGGTTAAGGAGTTTATAAAGGGTTTTATCTTTTTTTATATATTTTACTTTATCGTGTCTTTTAGAACCTTTTCAACATGTTTCTGATAAAGATGATCGTATATCAATCCTACACCAATTATTGGAAAAGTCAACCAAACTAGAAGAAAACGATCGGAAAGAAAACTTACGATCAAAAGAGCAGCAGCGATAGCGGCCAAAATGTAGGGGATAGAGCCTTCAATCCCTCGCGATATTTCCACTTCCTCCATAATTTTACCACAAGATGGACATTCCTTATCTTTATCTGAAGTTCTTACGCAATCTCTGCAGACATACAACTTCATGTTCTTCCGATTGTACTTTTGATATATTAGTTATAGGATTGAAACGGGTCTCATGATCAAAAAGAAACTCAAAACACACAAAAATGTTTTTATCTTATCATTTAATCACGATAGCACGGTGCTCAGATGAGCGAAAGAAGAATCTTTAAACATCCGATATTAGATTTCGATAGAGGAGAAGAATTTTACTTTGATTTTGAAGGTAAAAAAGTGAAAGCTTACGAAGGAGAAACGATAGCTTCAGCCCTTTATGCCGATGGCCTAAGAAAATTTACGGAGAGTAAAAAATTAGAACGACCTAGAGGCTTTTTTTGCGCCATAGGAAAATGTTCTTCCTGCCTCATGTCCGTTGACGGAAGGCCGAACGTTAGAACGTGTGTGAAGTTAGCTGAAGAAGGTATGGAAGTCGAGAGACACGGCTCTAAACCTAACTTTCCAGAGATCGATATAGGCAGAGGTACGGAAAGAAAAGAAAAAGATATCGAGATAGCGGTGATAGGTGGAGGACCTGCAGGACTTATGGCCGCGATCGTCGCTTCCAGGAATGGCGCAGACGTTCACCTGTTCGATGAAGGAGACAATCTTGGTGGACAATTGGTGAAACAGACTCACCAGTTCTTCGGAAGTCATGAAGAAGACGCCGGGACTAGAGGTATCGAAATCGGGAAAGAATTGGTAGAAGAAGCGAGAGATGTTGGTGTGGACATACATACTAAAACGAAAGTACTCGGCTACTATGAAGAAAAAAAGATAATGGTCGAGAGAGAAGACCAGTTGTATATATATGACACTGAAGGTATCGTTTATGCCGGAGGCGCGATCGAGAACTATCTATCCTTTGAAAATAACGACCTTCCAGGAGTTTACGGCGCAGGAGGCGTACAGACACTGATGAACGAAGAAGGGATCGTTCCGGGAGATAAGGTGTTGATGGTGGGTTCTGGAAACGTAGGTGTGATAGTCAGTTATCAGTTATTGCAGGCCGGTGTGGACGTTGTAGAAGTCATAGAAGCCCTACCAGAAATAGGCGGTTATCAAGTACACGCTTCAAAGATAAGACGTGCTGGAGTTCCTATAAATACATCTCACACCATAAGAAAAGCGATAGGAGAGGAAAAAGTCGAAGGGGCTATAATTCAAAAAATCGATGAGAATTGGAAGCCGGTGGAAGGAACAGAGAGAGAAGTCGATTGTGACGTTATTTGTCTAGCTGTTGGTCTAAGTCCAGATACGAATTTCTTGAGACAGGCAGGCTGTGAGATGGAATATATAGGAGAACTCGGCGGTTATGTTCCATTGAGAACAGAGGATATGATGACAACCAATAGAGGTATCTATGTCGCGGGAGACGCCGCCGGTATAGAAGAAGCTACTGTTGCGGCATTGGAAGGAAAGATAGCAGGAGCGGCACTCTTCGAAGAGTTGAGAGAAGAAACAGAGGATACTAAAAAATCTAAAGAAGAGGCTAAAAAAGGTCTGGATAAAATGAGGAAGGGACCGTACGGAGAAGTGCCTAGACAGGGGGTAAAAAGCTGTACTGTAGACGAGGAGGTGTGCGGATGACTGCGAATTTCGTCTCTTCATCCTCGATCACAAAGGAGGTGATCTGTGGATGAGCGATTATAAAAGTACTGGGATCTTAGATAAGGAAGACCTACAGATTCCAGATGATGAAAGGCTTAAAGAAGGACCAGTCGTGATAATGGAATGTGTGGAAAATATACCGTGTAATCCATGCGTTGCTGCCTGTTCCTTCGATGCTGTAGAGATGGAAGAGATAACAGATACCCCTGATGTCGACTTTGAAAAGTGTACTGGTTGTGCATTCTGTGTGACGGAATGTCCCGGGCTCGCTATCTTCGTAGTAGACTGTAGTTACAGCGATGAAATGTGTAAGATAACAGTTCCTTATGAGTATCTGCCTATTCCCGATGAAGGAGAAGAGGTCATGGCTCTAGACAGAAAGGGGGAAGAAGTGGAAAAAGCGAAAGTTACCAATATAAGGAAATCAGGAAGGACCTATGCAGTTACTTTAGAAATGAGTAAAGAAAACGTTTGGGATGTAAGAGGGTTCGAGGTGATAGAATGAGCACCATAGTATGTAGATGTGAAGATTTGACCGAAGAAGATATCGTTGAGGCAATAAATGAGGGTTATGATGAGCTTGAAAAGCTGAAAAGACATCTTAGATTGTGCATGGGCCCCTGCCAGGGTAAGACGTGCATGTTATTGGCAAGAAGGGTCTTGAGTAGAGAAACGGGCAAAGGTGTTGAAGAGATAAAAGAACCAACGGCAAGACCACCCTCACAGCCAGTACCATTTAGCCTTTTGGCTTCTCCTAAAGGAGGCGAAAAAGATGACTGACGAATATGATGCTGTCATCATAGGTGGAGGTGTCAACGGCTTAGGTACTGCTTATCACCTTGGAAAGAAAGGTTTTACAGACGTTGTTGTTTTAGATAAGTCATACTTGGGTTACGGAGCCAGTGGAAGAAACGGCGGCGGGATAAGACAGCAGTGGACCTCAGAAGAAAATATAAAACTGGCGGTCGAGAGCAGAAAGATGTTTGAAGATCTCGATGAAGAGCTAGAAGAAGATATCGAGTTCTACCAAGGTGGTTATCTTGTCTTATCTTTTGATGAAGAGGAAGCTGATGAATTTAAAGAGAATGTAAAGCTACAGAATAAATTAGGTGTAGAGAGCGAGTTCTTGAGTCCTGAAGAGGCAAAAGAGATAGTACCTGAGCTAGACATCTCGAATGTGGTAGCGGCGACATTCAATCAGAGTGACGGGACCATCTATCCTTTCAAAGTTATTCACGGCTACGCTAATAGAGTCAGAGAGATGGATATAGATATAAGAGAGCACACCGAAGTGAAAGACATAATAACTGAAGGTAGTGAAATCAAAAAAGTGAAGACGGACGACGGCGACATCAAAACCGACACAGTGGTTAATGGAGCGGGAGGTTGGTCCGCTGAGATCGCGGAGATGGCAGGAGCTGAAATTCCTAATGTCCCTGTTAGGCATGAAATCATGGTTACCGAACCATACCAACGTTTTCTAGAGCCTATGGTCATTTCATTCCAACACGGAATATACTTCAGCCAGAGCGAGCACGGAAACATCGTAGGAGGAATAGGAAATCCAGACGAAGAGCCAGGTATAAACCAAAAAGGAAGCCTCTGGTTTATGAAGGAATTCTCCAACACATTACTTGATTTTATCCCGAGGTTCAGCAGTGTTAACATGATAAGGCAGTGGGCCGGTTTGTATGATACTACTCCGGACGCTCAGCCAATTTTGGGTTCAGTACCAGAAGTCGATCGGTTTTACCAGGTCAACGGGTTCAGCGGACACGGATTCATGGTCTCACCGATGGTCGACAAAGTTACCGCAGAATTGGTTATGGGAGAAGAACCTTCGATGGATATAGAAAGGCTGAGAGTAGAAAGGTTCGAAGATATGGATATTGAAGAAGAAGGTGGCGTCGTCGGGTAGATGCTCGAACCTTTACTTTTGCTGGGAACGACTGTAGCTATTTCCCTAACTGGAGTGATGATGCCCGGTCCGGTGACCGCTGGAGCTATAACTAAGGGAGCAGAGGATAAAAAAGCCGGAGTTAAGATCTCTCTTGGTCACGCTATCATCGAGTTTCCTATCATAACTTTAGTGGCTGTTGGTCTCACTTTTATAGCGACTTGGTCGGTAAAAGCCACTATAGGTGTAGTCGGTGGAATATTGCTTATTTATCTTGGTATTCAACTTTTCAAACCTGTTAAGGAAAATGAAAAGAGATTTCCCTACCCCTCAACAGTTGTCGGCGTAGTTACGAGCGGCGCGAATCCATATTTTTTTATCTGGTGGGCCACAGTGGGAGGAGCTCTGATAAGTCGAGCATTGGAATACGGTGTGTTGTTTCTCGTTATCTTTGCGGTTGTTCATTGGTCCTGTGATCTGGTATGGTATTCATTTTTGAGTTATTCTTCGAACAGAACTTTAGAGTATTGGTATAAACATAGGAGAAAGGTCTTCGGTCTCTGCGGGGCTTTGATGATCGGTTTTGGTGTGTGGTTTATCGCATCTCCGTTTATGTGAATTAAGAGAGGTGTCAAAACTTCTATAATATTTTGAAAATTGAATTCTAGTTTGTTCAAAAATAATAGAGAAAAAAGGAAAGTGGTTTCTTCTACTCGATTAGTTGTACTTCACCGTTGCTTCTTTTTGTAAATCGCAAATGCTACGACCGCTGCCAGTAACAGAAGAGTCGGAGTAAATCCTGGTATATCGTCATTCTCTTCCTCTTCTACATACACACCTTGAGCTTTCAACTGTTCTTCTCTATTCAACTCCTGCAATATAGGATATCCATCATCGTCAGCATCTTCGTCATCCTCTTTGACCGTCTCCCAGGTTTCTTCAAAGTCAAATCCGTCTATGTTGTCTAGGGCCTCTCCTCCTGTCATTTCATCGGTAGTTAGGCCAGTTCCTCCATCGCTTTCATCCTGTCCTGTAGTGTCCACATCCCAATAAGAATATTCTATATCAGCTGGACCACCAAGACCTATGATACCTACTAAGCCCCCGACATCTTCTTCGCCTTCTACCTCTCCTGCAGCGTAAGAACTGTTTATCTTACTATGGTGATTACTCCCAACTAAGCCACCGATCTCCTTCTCACCACTTACATCAGTGAGAGAGTATGAATTTTCTGTAAATGCCCAACCTGGTCCTGGACCTCCCCCTTGGTAACCAACTAATCCTCCAATTGATTCCTCTCCTTCGACTTCTCCGTCGGTAAATGAAAAATCCACTCTACCATAGGTGTTTGAACCCACAAGTCCACCTACAGCACCATCTCCACTGACCTCCCCAATAGCATATGAGTTCTGTACAGTTCCATAAGAGTTAGAACCTACTAGCGAACCTACAAACCAGTATCCATTCACTTCTGCATCGAGTATACCTACATTTTCAATTTTTCCTTCTGATGTGCCAAAAAGACCAACATGTTCTTCGGCAGGCCGGTTTATATAGATCTCTCTTATTTCATGTCCGTTTCCATCAAAACTGCCCGAAAAGCTCACGAATTCTTCATTTTCTTCATCATATTC
>CAZRWG010000032.1:0-8566 GCA_964603805.1 uncultured Thermoplasmata archaeon | reverse complement strand
CTGGGATGGCTTCGGCGTTTTTACAGTTGAGAGCAACCGAACTAGGATTGGTAGCTCATCCAATAGCCGGATATGATGAGGGAGAAACTAAGGAACTATTGGATATACCAGAAGAATATCGTTTGATCACCTTGATAAACGTTGGCAAACACGCTGATGAACCGACTGAATATATGACCGACGATCAGATCGAGACTGAAAAAGAAAGGCCTGAAAGGGAGGATCTAGAAGAATTCATTCACAGGAATCAGTATGAAAATTAGTGCGAGTCCGTTCAATTTTGATTTCTCAAAAACGGGATCTTTGGTCCAGCCTCTCACCTATGTCTATTATGTATTAGCATGAACTTGACACTAATCCCTAATTTTATGTTCTTAAGATAGATTAAGTAACAAAATCAGGGTTCCCAGATTGGACTACCTAACGGTAATATCTCCTTTTGTGCCATAGTATTCAGTAATACGGCAGCTGCAGCATAGAAAGATAGTGCAGATGTTATGAGTAGAAAAATTCCTGCCACCATTCCAGAATATCCCCATAGGTAATGGGCTACCAACACTGGTATAGCTAAATCTACAACCACCACTATGGAAAATAGTACTTTATTGGTCATCGTCGACGCAATAGTCACGATCAATAAAAATATCAACACCGCAATCAAACCAGCTACATAATGGTTTGTATCTACAGTTACTTCTGTAAATGCATTGATATATGCCGTTAAAGCTATTGAGTACATCGCCATTGAAAAGAAGGTAAATACTGTAGCTCCAAATATATTGTTGCGTTTGAATTCCATTATCCCAGCAACAAATTGTGCTGTAGCACCGAAGAATAGTACCCAAGGTATCAAAAGTGCATTGTGTTGTGGATCGGCAAAGCCCATATATGTCACACCGAGTATTAAAGCTGCTACGGCTAGGCCGAATAGACCTAGAGATGCGGGCTCAGTAGATATTTCGGGAAGCTCTTTGATGAAAATATCTCGAGATTGATTGTTGTTCTCCATAAAATCGACCTATCACATTATTATATTTATGTTTGTTGGATTTCCAGTTGCATCATCTTCTCAAAATATAGAATCCCTTACTCCAATACCATTCTCCCTCGAAAAGCTTTGCTTCCTCTATCTCTTCTTTGTCTTCCGGCTCCAATTCACCGTCCACTGCTTCAGCCTCATAAAGGAGATGCCATCGTTTTAATTCAGCGTTCGAAAACTCGAAAATCACTTTTCTGACCTCTTTTAAGGATTTTAACTCCACTTCAAGACCTGTCTCTTCCACTGCTTCTCTCTTCGCTCCTTCTATGAAATCCTCACTTTTCCAGACTCGCCCCATCGGTAGAACAAATTTTTCACCGCCTGGATGTCTGACTCCGACAATCTTATCATCCTTCTTTATCTCAAGTGCCGCTTCACCTTTGCAGTCAGGATAATCTCCCTTGTATTCCAAAGCAGATAGGCTAACCTCTTCTTCTTTTATCTGAGGCTCTCCGAACTTTCGGTAAAGTGTCTGTAATTCTTCCTCATTGGGTTTTTCAATCTTCATATTTATTCTATAATCCAAGCTTTTCGTCTATCTCTTGAAGAGCCTTCAAAGACAATTCTAAAAATTCATCCCTTTCTAGACCTAGTTCTTCACAATATAAAATCCTGTCCCTATCTATGTTTTTAGCGAATGAAGTATCGTCAAATTTTTTCTCCACTGATTCAGGCCTAGCTTCTTCCAGCTTACTGTTCGGCATCACCAAGGCGGTAGCGACTATCAGACCCGAAACGGCATCAGCAGCATGGATAGCATATTCCATATCATTTTTAGGTTCCACTCCAGTGTGCTGATGATTGTGGGCTTTGATAGCTCTCAGCATGTCTTCAGATACTTTTCCTTCTACCATCTCAGCCGATCTCAATGCGTGTTGTTCCGGGTCATCTTTTGTCTCCTCGTAATCTAAATCGTGAACAAGACCGAGGATTTCCCACTCATTCTCGTTTTTACCAAGCTCTTCTGCAAGTCTCTTCATTATTTGAGCAACTGCAAACATGTGGTTTTTTAGGTTTTCAGTATCTATATTGTCATTTATCATTTCGACGGCTTCTTCTCTAGAAATCATGATATCACATTTCTTGGATAAAGTTAGAGAAAATAGAAGTTTAAATCTTTCGTAATATTTCAAAAGATTTGAATCAAAAATACTAAATCACGTGAAGATATCTTTTGGGTTGAGAATAAAAAACTAAGGTGAAATAAGGATGGTTTCAATATATAAAGACCAAAGAGTCGGCATATTCGTCGATGTTCAGAATATGTATTACTCTGCTAGAAACGTTTATAGCAACAAGGTCGATTTCGAATCCCTGTTAGATAAAGCACAGCAGAACAGAAAAGTGACTAGAGCAATAGCTTATGCAATCGAATCTGAAACACCTGATGAAAAGAACTTTTTCGAAACATTAGAAAGTATAGGTTTTGAGGTTAAAAAGAAAAAATTAAAGGAGTATTATGGCGGGGCAAAAAAAGGAGATTGGGACATGGGCATCGCGATCGATGCTTTGAAGATAGCAGACAAACTAGACGTTGTTGTTTTAGTTACTGGGGACGGCGATTTCGTGCATCTCGTGAATCACCTGCAGGCTGGTGGTGTGAGAGTTGAAGTGATGGCTTTTGAAGAGAGTGCATCAAAAGAACTCAAAGAAGCAGCTAATAATTTCATAGACATGAGCGAGAATCCAGATACTTATCTTATGTAAGTCTAGATATAGAAAAATAGGATAGCTGGTAGTAAAAGATGGTGAAAAAATATAAAAAGAATCCCGCTTGCTGAGTAATGAAGACTATGAAAAATATCGATGAGATCATGGAAAATTTCCTAGAGGATTACAAGGAAGATCCTCAAGGATGGAGTTTCTGGACAGATAGATCAGAGGAATTTTACAATATATACGTCATCCAGGAAGAAAGAGGTTATTTTATCAAGGTCGATTCCATATACAATAAGAACTCTATTGGTATGGGAACAGAGATAAGTGTAGAAAAAAATCAGCTTGAAAAGAAACTCCCTGATTTTGGTTTTAGACGTTTCAAAAAGGGTGAATTAAAAAGGTTCTTTGAATCTCTTTCTAGATTAGATGATAAAGAGGATAAGAAGAAGTTAATGGAAAAGAAGATGAAAAAGAAACCTACATTGCCACAAAAAATGGATAAAAAGGATTACATGATGCTGGGGCCCTTCAATCAAGGGAAACCCTTCCGATATCCTCTAGAAGAACACGAAGAGATTAATAAAAAATTAAGGAAAAAGCTTAAGAAGAAATTCCGTAAGAAATATCCGATGTATAGATGATAGTTTGATATTACTTTTCTATATTACTAAATCAATTTTGAATTCGCGGGCGAGAATTTATAAATTAAGAGATGTTAGCTAGATCCAGAAGAAAAAAAATAGAGAGGTTGTGTTTACGATGATGAAGAATACAAAAAAATCGATGGTGTTGGTTGCAGTCATACTGTTAATCTCTGGTCTTGCACTTAGTGGATGTCTGAACGGCTACGATGAATTGGAGTTGAAAGAATTCAAATTCGTGGAGGATCATGACTCGATGGAAGAACGTGAACCGGTATATGAAGACCCTCATGAAAACGTGTTCATGTATCTCGAGGTAGAGGGCTTCGAAGCGGAAGACGAAGTAGTCAGATGGTCAGTATATGTAACAGCTAGAGACCCTGATGGCAACGTCTATGACGGGATAGACAGAGAAGAAATAACTAACACAAGTGAAGATATAGGCGGTGATTGGGGGGTCATAGAAAGCGGACCTGAATTGACCCCTCCGGAAGAAGGATGGGAAGAAGGAGAAAACGAAGTAGAGATCGAAGTCATCGATCATGTGGGTGAAAAGAACTTGATTATAGAGGAAACCTTTGAAGTCGTTTTATGAGTAGGAAATCAAAGAACTTAGAGGTGAGAAACAACAAGACGATGATCTACTCTCTTATTATATAGGATTTCCTCTTATTCAAGTGTATCTCACTTAGAATTTACAAAATCAACAATACTATTTTATATACATCTCCTCCGTTAATTAGATTGGGTGAAAAATATGAATGGATATAGGAATAAACTATTGAGTATAGATTTGACCGACCGCTCTGCAGAAGTACAGGATATACCTGATGATTGGTTTGAAGATTATATAGGAGGAGAGGGTACCGCAGTTAGACTTCTGAGCGAACACGTGAGTCCCGATATGGATAAATTCGATAATTCACAACCTATAATATTGTCTACTGGGCCTCTAACAGGATCATCCGTTCCTTCTAGTGGAAGATGGTGTATAGTTTTTCGATCTCCAGCGACCGGCACGATAGGTGCTTCAAACTGTGGTGGCCAATTAGCGCCCGAAATAAAAAAAGCAGGTTACGATATGATATTGATAAAAGGTAAATCTGATGAACCAGTCTATGTCTCTATAAACGATGACATAGTGGATTTTCACAGTGCAGAAAATATTTGGGGAATAGGAGTTGAGGATTCAGAAGATAGGATAAAGAAAGAACTTGGTGATGATTTCGAAATAGCGAATATAGGACCTGCTGGGGAGAACAAAGTACTTTACGCTGCTGTTTTGAACGAAAAACATCGTGCTGCCGGAAGAGGAGGAGCAGGAGCATTGATGGGGTCTAAAAATCTGAAAGCTGTAGCGGTTAAAGGTACTAAGAATATAGAAGTTGCGGATCCTAAAGGTCTTAAAGAAAAGTCAAAAGAAAGTCGAAAGGAACTTTTCTCGGAGGATTTTGTTAGAGAAGAACTCCACGAATACGGAACTCCCTCCTTTTATGCAGCTATAGATGACCTAGGTCTCCTCCCGACCAAAAATTGGCAACAGACAACATTCCCCTTGGGTAGAAACCAACTAGACCACAATGCATACTACAAAGAATTAGATGTTGAAAAATATGCCTGCTGGGGCTGTCCGATTGCTTGTGGAACAGTAACGGAAGTAAAAGAAGGTAAATATAAGGGTAGTAAAGGAGGAGGACCCGAATACGAAACCGTCGCAGCCTTCGGAAGTAAAACTTTGGTCAAAAACATGAATGCTATCGCCGCAGCGTCACATGTTGCAAATGATATGGGTCTAGATCATATCTCTGCAGGACAGGCTATCGCCACTGCAATGGAATGGTATGATAAAGGGATCATAGATAGAGAAGATACCGGCGGAATCGGTCTTGAATGGGGAAACGCAGACGCCGTGGTAGAACTAGTCCGAAAAATATCGAAAAGAGAAGGTTTCGGAGACGTTCTAGCTGATGGAGTAAAAATCGCAGCTGAAAGGTACGGAGAAGAGGCTAAAAAGGCGGCGATGCATGTCAAAGGTCTCGAGATGGCAGCAGACGGGGTCAGAGCAAGCAAAGGTGAAGCCGTCACGCATGCTGTTTCTCCAAGAGGAGCGGATCATCTTAGACCTTGGTCACCAACCGTAGATGCTTTCGGATATAGGGATAAAGAGCTAGGTATCGAAGGCGATATTGATTTCTTAGAAGACGGAAACAAATGGTGGGTAAAACCATTCCAGGAACTGTGTATGGCAACGAACATGTTAGGTGTTTGCTTATTTACTGTCATTACATTGGCCAATAAGCCTTCAACTTACGCCGGTTTACTTTCGAAAGCTACCGGCAAGAAATATACAAACGAAGACCTGCTAAAAGCGGCTGAGCGTGTCATTAACATGGAGCGTATGTTGAATTACTCGTTCGGATTCAATAGAAAAGATGACACTTTGCCTATTAGGTTCCTCACCGAAAAAGCTCCCGATGGCAGGGGACGAGGAGAAGTGGTCAATCTAGAAGAAGATCTTGACAGCTACTACGAAGCTATGGGATGGGATAAGAAAACTGGTGTTCCCACTGAGAAAAAGTTGAAAGAGCTGAATTTAGGATGGATGAAATAAAATCCTTTTTCTTTTTTATTAATTAAATACCATCATAATTTAAATCAAAAAGGTTTAAGAAACAGGTGATTATGAGGAAGCAATGACTTTACCAGAAAAATGTGAAATTGAAGTTCCTGATATCGTCAGTAGAGCTTCATGTGAAGAGCCGGTTACAGAAAAAGAACTAGCTAAATTAGTACAAGAAGGAAAAGCCGTGATACCACACAATCCGCTTCACGGACCAGAGCCACGCGCTATAGGAAAAAGATTAAGAACGAAGATCAATGTCAATATCGGAACTTCCAAAGATCACGTAGACCTAGATAAAGAGATAGAAAAATTAAAGATGGCAGAAAATTACGGTGCTGATGCAGTCATGGATCTCAGTACAGGAGGTAATATAGATAAGATTAGAGAAAAACTGATAGAACTTACTGACTTACCCTTCGGAACAGTTCCTATCTATCAATGTGGTCTTGAACTTGCGAGAAAAAGTGCCCTAGTAGATATGACTTCAGACGACATCTTCAACAGTATTAGAAAACATGGTAAGGACGGAGTAGATTTTATTACTGTTCACTGTGGCGTGACGAAAAAGGCTGTGAAAAGTCTAAAGGAGAGTGACCGATTAGCGAACGTTGTCAGTCGAGGGGGTTCCTTTCTTACTGCTTGGATACTTCAGAATGAGAAAGAGAATCCATTATATTCAGAGTTCGATTATCTACTCGAAATTGCCAAAGAATATAACCTGACTTTGAGCTTAGGAGATGGTTTTAGACCCGGTTGTATCTCCGACGCTACTGACAGACCGCAGATCCAAGAACTCATTACTTTGGGAGAACTTGTAGATAAATCTCGAGATAAAGGAGTACAGGCGATGGTCGAAGGACCTGGACACGTACCACTGAACCAGGTGGAAACTAATGTTAATATACAAAAAGATGTTTGCGATGGAGCTCCTTTTTACGTTTTAGGCCCTCTAGTCACAGATTTTGCTCCTGGTTACGATCATATAGCAGGAGCCATAGGAGGAGCTTTAGCTGCATATGATGGAGCGGATTTCCTTTGTTACGTTACTCCAGCAGAACATCTCGGCCTTCCAAATGTAGAAGATGTGAAAGAAGGAACTATCGCATCTAAAATAGCGGCTCATGCAGCAGATGTTGCTAAAGGCTTAGACAAAGAAATTGACGATGAAATATCTCGAGCGAGGAAAGCTTTGGATTGGGAGAATACTCTAGATAAAGTTGTTGATCCAAAAAAGGCAAAAAAGTATAGAAAAGAAAAAAATCCGAGCGATGAAGATACTTGTTCGATGTGCGGAGATGTCTGTGCTATCAAAATCGTAGACAAATACCTTAAATAATAGCAAAAACTTCAATAGACCCGAGTTGAGATTGAAAAAAGGTGTAGATAGATATGGACTTCGAAATACTAGAAAAGACGGATACAACGCTTGAGATGAAAATCAAAGATGTAGACGATACCGTGATGTACCCTCTGATAGAACAGTTAGTGAAAAATGAAAAAGTCATCAATGCTGATTACTCAGTAGAACATCAAGAATTAGACGACCCCGTTTTGAGGGTGGAAGTTACAGATGGGTCTGAGCCAAAACAGGTTTTGATAGAGATATCAAAATCTTTTCAGGAGGATTTCGAGAATATATATTCTGAATTGTTTGAAGAAGATGATTAAGATACGTTAATTCGGTGAGGCACTCATGGAAAAAAAGGTGGGGCTTGAATGTTTTTTCACCGATGCCCTAGGTGTGGGAGGTAAACTGAAAAAATATCCAGAAGATTTTAGGGTAGATGAAGAAATAGACCTTTTTGAGGAAAGCGAAGGGGAATACAGTATAGCAAAAGTTTGGTCACGAAATTGGGAAACCAATAGATTGATGAAGAAGTTCGCTGAAAAATTGAACATTTCTAGAGGGAACATAGATTTCTGCGGAACAAAAGACAAAAGAGCGATCACGACTCAGTGGATATCCTTTAAATGCGATCCTGATAAATTGAAAAATATAAGTATAAAAGATGTAGAGATACAGGAGATCTTTACGTCTCACCGATCTTTAACGATTGGAGCTCACCAGAGAAATAATTTCGAAATATTGATTAGAGATTTAGCCGTCGAAGCTGAGGAAGCTATCCAGAGAGCTGACAAAATAGGAAAAAAGATAGAAGATGAAGGAGGATTTCCAAACTGGTTCGGGATACAGCGTTTTGGAACTTTAAGACCTATAACACATGTTGTTGGGAAAAAAATTTTGAAAGGAGATTTCGAAGGAGCCGTGAAGAAATATATAGCCTCTCCAGAAAAAGGAGAAGGAGAAAGATGCTATAAAGCTCGAAAATTACTAGAAGATGAATGGAATCTAGAAAAAGCTCTTAGAATCTATCCACAAATGTTGACCTTCGAAAAAGACATCTTAAGATATCTTAACGACAATCCTAGAGATTTTGTTTCAGCTCTTAAAACACTGCCCCATAATCTGCTTATGATGTTCGTCCATGCCTACCAGTCCTATCTATTCAACAAAATGGTTTCTCTTCGACTCAAAAGAGATCTACCTCTCAATGACGCACTTTTGGGAGATGTCGTCTTACCTGCCGATTCAAATGGCTTACC
>CAZRWG010000031.1:0-8604 GCA_964603805.1 uncultured Thermoplasmata archaeon | reverse complement strand
CTGTATCTCACTCCATAAGAGACATATCTAGGGCGGTCGAAGAGGTCACTGAACATCTTCAGGAATCTTCCGATAAAATTAACAGCGTGGCCGAGATAGCCGACAGGAATTCAAATCAAGCTGAATCTGTAGCTGCTTCAACGGAAGAACAGAACGCTTCAGTGGAAGAACTCTCTAGTTCGGCGCAGGAACTGTCCACTCTGGCTAACGATCTACTGAAGATGGTCGAAAAGTACGATCTGTGAAGAATGAAGAGACTACCCTAACTATGTTAACTATCTTCGACTCGTTCTAGAGTAGTTAACCTCTCACAGGTAAAACTTTATTAAATAAATGATTATTCCTATAAAATAAGCTAAATATCTGAAACCAATAGTATAACTAATTGTACTTTATGATCCTAAAATAAAGAAATTTTAAAGGTAAATGGAGGCATAACATGAGTATCAAAGAAAAAATAGATTCTGAAGAATCTTTACAGATGGTCGTGTTTAGAGTTGGAGAGGACTATCTTTCTTGTCCTATTTCCCAGGTTAGAGAGATAATTCAACTCGAAGAAGTCACATCAGTACCTTCAACCCCAGAAAGTATTAGAGGCATCATTAACAGGCGAGGAGAAATAATTACCGTTGTTGATCTTCCGAAAATATTAGGTATCGATATCGAACTCGAAGAAAAAGAATCTCAACTTATGATTTTATTTGACGAAAATATTGGGGTTATGGCATCAGAAGTTACTCAGATCCCGACTGTTTCCACGACCGAAATAGAACCTCCTTCTGAGGCTCTTGAAAGCCCAGTCAACGAAAAATATCTCGAAGGAATAGTAAAACATGAAGGTAAACTTATATTGCTGATAGATTTGATTTCGATGATTAAAAATCTCTCGCAGGAAGGTATAAAGACTGCCGAAAAATTTGGAGAGGAGAAAGCTACAAATTGATTTTTAAAAAGACCCTGTGTAATGATATTTTGTCCGCTGGAATTAAATAGTATCTAATAGTGAGAATGATAGAAGTGAGTACTATGATAAGTTTTCAAAGATCGCCTGTCAAAGGAGGTCCATGATGAAAAAAGAAGTTAAGAGTAAAGAAAAAAGCTCAATTGAAGAGAAAAAAGAAGAAGACTCAAATCAACAAGATGAAAATCTTTTCACCGTTTTTGATCTAGAGGGGGAAGAATACGGCGTTGAAATTGATATGATGAATGAGATAATCAGAGATTTAGACATATCTCGAATACCAGGATCTTCAGATGATGTTTTAGGTGCAGTTAATCTAAGAGGGGAAGTGATCCCGGTAATAGACTTGAAAAAGATATTAGATATTGGTTCAACAGGAGATGAAGTAAAAGAGACCATGATAATACAAATTAATGAGAGAAGATTTGCAGCCCCAGTGGATAGATTGAAAGATATTGTTTCATCTGAAAAAGATCAGCTTGTAGACCCATCAGATATAACCAACTTAGACGACAAAAGGCTGAAGTGGATAATGAAATTAGAGACAGGACGTACCATAAGAGTTTTGAATATCAGAAACCTTGTAGATAATGAAATAGGTAAGATAGAAACTTCGATAGAAAAACAGTGATATATATGGAAGAACTGGAGAATGATACTGATTCAAAAGGATTTAAAAAATTGAGAAAAGAAGTCTCAAGAATGATAGGTGTGAATTATGAAAATTATTCAAAATCTCATTTAAGAAGGAGATTCCATGCAAGAATGAGGGTAGTAGGGGAATCAAGATTCATAGATTATTTGAATTATCTAAATCGTGATGAAAAAGAGATTGATGAACTTAGGGAACTATTGACAGTAAACGTAACTAAATTTAAGAGAGATGAAGATGTATTGAAATTATTAGAAGAAGAAATCATCCCTAATCTACTTGAAAAAAAAGACCAAAAAATATTGAAAAAAGTAAGAGGATGGTCTGCAGGATGTGCTACTGGGGAGGAACCTTATTCCTTAGCGATGAGTTGTCTTAATAATAGACCTTCCAAAGATATCGATATTCAGATAATCGGTACTGACTTGGATAGTAAGGCTCTAGATTTTGCTAGGAATGGAGCATACCCCGATAAATCAGTCAAAAATTTATCTAATAATGAAAAGAAAAAATTTTTCAAAAATAAGAACGGAGACTGGGTTTTGGACGAAGAAGTCAAAGAACTTGTAGAATTTAGGGAGAAAGATGTTTTTAAAACATCATTTACCAGAAAGTTCGATTTGATCTTGTGTCGAAATTTGATGATTTATTTCAATAACGAATCCAAAACTGAACTTATGACAAGATTAGTCGAAAGTTTGAACAAAGGGGGTTTTCTAGTTATAGGGATGGCTGAAAATCTAAGGTCCCCAGCTAAAGACCAGGTAGAGCCCTATGATTTAAAGAGAAGGATCTTCGTCAAGAAGTAGATTTTATCCAATGTAATGTGTCAAGGATCATTGCGATAGTTCCGTCACCAAGTATAGTTGCTCCCTTAAATCCCCCTAGGTCTCGAAGGTGCTCAGGTAAGGGTTTTATGACTATCTCTTTCTCGGTGATGACTTCATCTATGACGAGTCCGGCTGTTTCTCCTTTATTTGAGACTATCATGATTTTGAGTTTCTCACTTTCGGCTTTTATAGCGTCTATAGAAACTCCTTCAAATTTCTCTTTTAGATAAATCAGAGGTAGATAATCGTCTCTCAGACTTATAAAGTCTTTCTCATTTATTTTTTCTATCTCTTCTGGTCGTATTTGTGCTGTTTCCACAACATCCTCTAAGGGTATAGCATAGCTTCCTTCTCCAACTTCTATCAAGAAAGCCTGAACTATGGCTACAGAAGGAGGCAAAGTAAGTTTTACAGTAGTTCCTTCACCTTTCGTTGAATCTATGCTCACTTCACCTCCGAGTGAATCCATCGTCTTTTTGACGACTTCCATCCCGACTCCTCTACCTGAAACTTTTGTGATCTCATCTTTGGTTGAAAAATGAGGATTAAATATCAACATGTATATTTCCTGATCGGTCATCTCTTCAGCTTCCTGTTCATTTATTAAATCGTTTTCGATGGCTTTCTTTTTTATTTTCTCTTTGTCAAGCCCTCTACCATCATCGAAAACTTCTATGATTACATTTTCTTCTTCCTGTTTAGCTGAAACTTTTATTTTTCCCTCTTGGTCTTTTCCCTTTGCTTTTCGTTCCTCGATAGATTCGATACCATGATCTATAGAATTCCTAAGAAGATGGACCAAGGGATCTGTAATCCTGTCTAATATAGTTCTATCCAATTCTATATCTTCTCCTTCCATTTCAAAATCAATTTTTTTATCGCTTTCTTTAGCTAGGTCTCTAACCATTCTAGGAAATCTTCTAAAGACGCTTTCCACTTCTGTCATCTTCAGGTCCAAAACAGATTCTCTCAATTCACTAGTTATCCTATCTATTCTTCCGGTAATGTTGGATAGTCTATCGGAATCTAGGGAACGTGAGATGTCTTCAAGAGAACCTTTAGCTATAACTAGTTCACTAATTAGATTCATTACATGTTCAACGTCTTCAAGGTCTACTTTTAGCTTGTCAGAAGTTTTTATCCGTCTTTCTTTATGGTCGGCCTTTTTTTGAGTCTTCTTTTCAAGTAATTCTATACCTTTCCCTCTTCGGATCTTCATATCTATTCCAGTAGCTTTGTCAAGATCTTTTTCATCTAATTTTTGGTTAGTGACGACATAAAATCTATCCTGATCGGATTTAACTTCTTCAGGATCTGGCCAAAAAAGGTCGTATTCAAAATCTATATTTTCTCTGATTTGTACACCTTTAACCGTAGGTAATTTTTCATCGTCTGAAATCTTTAATAGAGCTAAGGTCATTTCTTTTTGTGGGTTTTTTTCAAAGATATCTTCGATCTCCGTTGGAAGGTCAGTCGGAAAATCAATTTCTTCTTCTACTTGCCCCTTTTCTGAGGCTTGATCTAAACCATCTGTGTCCAAAATCTTATCTAAATCTTCTATCAAAGACTGAATCTTTACATCTTCCCCACCAGCTAATAATTCTATTACATCTACACATTCAAATAACAGGTCAAAAAGATCTTCATGGATTTTCCCACGCTCGCTTTTCAATTCGTCAAATAATTCCTCCATCCTATGACTAATTTTTTGAATACCTTCGTATCCCATGGTTCCTGCCATTCCTTTTAATGTATGACTAGCCCTATAGATCTCTTCTATACATTCGAGATCGCTTGGATCCTCCTCTAGAGATAAGAGGTCCTCGTTCATCTTTTCGATCTGTTCTCTAGTCTCTTCTTCAAACATTTCTTGGAATTTCTTGCTCATGAATTCTCCTCCATAAACATCTCAACCAACTTTCTCCCTATTTCAGATGGCGATCCTTCAAAATCATATCCCACTCTTTTTTTTGCACTATCAGGCATTCCATAGACAACAGAACTTTCTTTATTCTGGACGGCTAAAAAGCCGCCGTTATTTTTGAGAACTTCAGACCCTAACGCTCCGTCTTCCCCCATTCCTGTTAATACGATGCCTATCAACCTATCCTTATATTTTTCTGATGCGGATCGAAACAAATAATCAGCGGAAGGTCTCACCCCATGTTGTTTAGGGTCATCATTTAAGCTGATGAAAGTTTTTTCCTTCCAAGTGCTGATTACACCATGATGTCCTGAGGGAATGATATAAACTTGATTGTTTTTGATTTCATCGTGGTCTTCGGCTTCTTTTACAGTAAGATTCAATTTAGAATCGAGGGTAGAAGCGAGATATGTGGTAAATTTTTTAGGCATATGCTGAACAACAACGATAGGGATAGGAAAATTAGGAGGTAAAGTGGAAAGGAATTTATCTAAGGCTCGAGTACCACCTGTAGAAGATGCTACCACTATCAATCGGTCTTCAGAGATTTCTGGAATGAACTTTCCTTCGATTGATTTTTTTTCTCCCTTTTCAAATGAATCAATATTTGTTTTAGCCGAATTTACTACTTTTTCAACGATTTCTTTAGATTTTTTTCTTATATCCATCGAGAGAGGACCTGATGTTTTAGAGATAAAGTCTACAGCCCCAGCCTCCAAAGCCTTAACGGACATCTTTCCTGCTTTATCACCCATCCCTGAGATGATCACGATGGGAGTCGGATCATCTTCCATGATCTTTTCTAAAGCGGTAAGTCCATCCATGTCTGCCATCTGAACATCTAAAAGAATAACATCTGGGTTTTTTTCTTTATTCAGCTCGATTGCGTCTTTACCATCATGACCGGTTCCTACGACTTCTATACTCTCTTCCTTTTCAAGGATATCCTTAAGTATAGTCACCATAAAATTAGAATCGTCTACTATTACTGCTTTTATCTTTTGTGGAACCATCTATGGACTCATACTGAGAAGGATATTTATAATTTCTCGAAGTAGAAATGTCCGACCGGTCTTATAGCCTAATTTTCGTCAGACAATTTCTTAAAGCGTAAAATGCGTTTTTTGACTTGCCAGTAATTTGAAAATACTTATCGAAAAATATTTAAATACCTTACAACCTGTTTATGTCGGACGAAATGTCAGACGATGGTGGTATGATGGATGAAAAAAGAGTAGACGACCTCCTCCGAAAGATGCATGAAAAGAAAGGAAATACTGTTGAATATCTACAAAAATCATTTTCAGATGATGAACTTGCGAAATTAAATAAGCAGATATCTAACGAGATCCACGTCAAGAGTTGTCTAATACAATCTGATTTGGAAGACTAAAAGTAGATGAAACGATCAAAAAGGTGTTGTTAAATAACAGCAACACACTAAATTTATTTTTATTGCTTATCTTGAGAATTATCTATTAGCTATTTATCTTGCATATATAGTTGGTATTTTAATAAATACTATGTACAGAAGTAATAGTATACCTAAAGTAAAGATTGATGAGACCCCCAATAAAACGATATTTTCCATTTGAATCCAAAATTCAAAGGACCCGATCCAGGATACCATGAAAGCTAGAAGAGCTAGTAAATAAACTAAAGATAGATTTTTTATGATCGATCTATTCCAATTCTTCATATATCTATTTAATTCTATGTCTCCTTGAGAATCTCTTTTGATTATATCCATCTTTACTAGATGATTTAGATATGTTATTGCGCCGTATAAAAGGACGAATAACCCGACTAATAGAATTATGTTTATTGGCGAAAGCACCATATCCAGGTTGCTAAGAAAAAATATCGTTCCTGTAAATATTATACCTGAAGTGATCAAGATTTTCCATTTGATTATGATTCCTGCAATCGAGATCAACCCGCCAATTATCGATAAGTACCAAAAAGTTCCAGGATACAAAAAAATAATAATGATTAAAACAAATAGGATGGAAGTCAAAATAGCTTTCCAAAAAGGTGATCTTTTAGGTAAGTTGTTCTTTATTCGATCGAGGATTGTATCTTCGATCCCAGGGGTCTTCAAGCTCTTATTTTGTATCTTCTCACCCCCTCGATAGCTACTTCAAGAGGTTGGTCCGTATTCCAATTGATGACGGGACCGTAATTTCTCAATTCATACATCCTGTTCTTTCTTTCGATCCTTTGAAGTCTTTCAGCTAGCTCGTCGTCTATTTCTATATATTTTTTCTGAAGATCAACCGGACATGGAGAAACTACAGCGATCTCATATTTTTTTAAGGCTAGACCAGCTATCGCCTCAGTCACCTTATCACTCGTAAGAGGTGAGATGAAAAGAAGTAAACATTTGTTAGGGAATATGTTGTTTAGAATATAACGGGCATGCTCTAGTCTCCAGTGACTACCGCTTTCCAAATTCATCAGTTTATCCATTATCTCATACAATTGTTCTTGGCCCGATTTAGGATAAACCCATCTAACAAAATCACCTATAACTAAAAGACCAACCCTGTTTCGATCGGAAATTATATCGGAAGCGAGGCTAGTTGCTGCTCTCACGGAATGTTTTAACATATTATCCTCGAAAACACCGACATTTGAATCATAAAAAGCATCGACCACTATTATTACATCTCCACTCTTTTCGGCTTCAAATGCATTTGTTTTTGGATCCAAATATCGCGCTGTAGCTTTCCAATTTATATCTCTCATCTCGTCTCCCTGTAAGTACTCCCTGATTGAAAAAAATTCGGAGCCGACGCCCATCTGGGTTGATTTTATATTGCCTAACCAACCCCGTGTATACTTTGGCCTCAATTTAGTTCGGCCTAGGTCCTCAACCGGTGGCAGCGCGATCACGTTCATGAACTTATCAAAATTCCATTTTTTGGAGAATAAACCCATAGGGTCTAAGTAGCGGACATCTATTGGCCCTATAGTATAATTTTCTGTCTTCAAAAATTTTACTTTGTATTCTATCTTTTTCTCCTCTCCTTCTTTGAGATAAAGTGATTGATGATTCGAGCCTTCTATCACCTTTACATTCGTAGATAGTTCATCTTTGATCTCTAAAAATACTTCAGAATCTCTGTAATTTTTTACTGTCAAACTTACGGTAAATTCTTCTCCTTCATAGGTATGGACCTCTTCCTGATCTCTTTCTACGATTATATCTTCATCATCAGGTGGAAGATCAAGATATCCAACGACCAAAATAGCTAGAGAGGTCAGTGATAAAATGAAAAAGATGTAATTCATGAACATCATCCCAAGAGTTATAGTAACAAAAAACAGTGCGAATAGATAACCGAAATTTCTAGTCTTCATTTTTTGTCTCCCCTATTTTTGTCTACATTATGGATATTCTCTAATCCATTAATAGCAGATTTTATTTTATCCTCGAATTCTAGTTTTTTACTATTCTTTTCATTATTACCTCTATCAGAAAATAGCTCGATATCGTCTTTACCGTCGGGTTTCTTCAAATCGTTAAGGTCCCTAGCGTTATTGAGGTACTCTAGGAGTTTTTGATTATCAATCTTCTCGATCATACCCTTGGGGTCCTCATGTAAAATTTCGATTTCTTTCTGGGACAGATTATGTTCATTTTTCAAAGTGTAATAAACCTGGTCTTTTAGTCTCCCTTCAAGGATAGCCTGTTTCACTTTCTGACCTTTTCTAGCTCCTTTCATCTTATTGATATCATCTGCCAAAGGCAGTCTTGAAAAATCTTCCCTTTTCTCGGTACTTTTCCAAAGAGAGTGCGAGTGTGTATTGGACATAACTTTTTCTGCCAACAACCAAAGAGGGAATATAGTGATAACTATAACTAAAGCGGGAGTAATCCCTCTTGCAAATAGCGTTAAAAGTACTATTGTCATTACAGCTGTCAGCTTCATGAATTTATTGTAGCTTACGCCTTTTCTTGCATTCATCTCAGGCATCTTCAATCCCCTCTAGTTCATTTTTGATCTGCTTGAAATTATCCATAGCCCGATTTCGTTCTTTCTCTCCCAAGGGATGATCACTGTATTTTGCCTCTTCAAACAACCTAGTCATTTCATCGATAGTCCCTTCCGTCAACGAAAGTTTGTTTAGGGCTAACTTTTCCAGTTCCCTAGGTGTAAAAGATATTTCCTGCTTGACCCCCTCTTTTTCAAGTATTATCAGCATCTTCTGATAATTTCGTATTATGATATCT
>CAZRWG010000030.1:0-8899 GCA_964603805.1 uncultured Thermoplasmata archaeon | reverse complement strand
TTTCAAGAAGTTGGTGTTTAAGTGATATCGGGAAATACCTTCCAAAAGACCATGATTACAAACCGTTATTTATGGAAAGTGCGAAACAGCATACAAAAGAAGGGTTAAAACAGGCTTTCGTTAAAGATTACGGTGGATCTCATTGGCTTTTATCTTACGCCCTTTACCTCTTTACCCTTGAAGAAGATGGATTGAATGTTTGATCATTTCACTCGAATTCTCCTTATCAAAAGATAAATAGTGAGAAAACATAGTTTCAAAAGATGATTAGATGGTAGAACAAATCCCTTTAAGAGTGAAGAGGGCTAAGTCTATAGAGGATATATTCCAAGAGGTGAAATCTCATGATTTGGTTCTCACCGTCGATGCACCGCTTGCTGATGCTCTTAACGCTAGACTAAAGAAACCAAAATTGGGTCATTTCGCTACAACGCCTAGAAGGTTAGCTTTGAATGAAATAAATTCAGATAAAAAGATCTTTAGAGACGAACGAGAACTTTTTTTGAAAATTTTAGAGGAAACAGGTTTAGATTGGAAACGGATTTCATATATGATGGAGAATATGATGAATTGCTGGAAGGAGACAGGAGACCCATCCAATATATTCGAACGAAGAACGACCGATGAGAAAGAAACGAAAAAAATCTTAAGAGTTCTTAAAGAAACAGTTAATCCGTTCACCGCAGTAGAAAAATATACTATCGAAAAAGAAAGAAAGGTCGCTGTAATATCGGAATACCAATTCACAAAACTAGATAAAAAGATATTGCCAGAGGATTATGATAATATAGAAGTGTTCACAGAGAACGAAAACGAACTCTCACCTTTTCATATATTCAATTCGACTACTGAAATAGTCGAGACCGTTTTAGAGAAAATAAGGAATATGGATGCTAGAGACGCAGCGGTGGTCATGGAGAAAGATTCCCAATATAGATATTTGATCGAATCACTCTTCCGTTCGAACGATATCCCTTACATGGTATCAAAAGAATTGAAAGAGTGTGAGGAGATCAGGAGATTGTTGAGCCTGATAAAGGCTTCCTTCTATAAAGAAGGGTTGAAGGTTAGAGACATAAAACCGTTGATCTCTCAAGATTTGTCTATAGATCCTAAAACGGAAGAGTATCTGTTGAGTTCATACGACGGAGAAAACATTGGTCAATTCAAAGAGCTACTCAAGAAAATACCGGAGATGACTTTCGACGAACTTTTAGAAATAGATTTATTCCAAGGAAAAAAGGATGAGATCAGAAGGCACCTTGATTTTTTAGACATATTAAAAAAACAGATCACTCCTGAAAGGTTTAACTTTTTGATCCATTATCTAGAAAGTTTCGATATCAAAGTCAAAAGCGCTGGCCAAGGAGTACTTATAGCTTCTCCTACTTCTTCCGCTTTTATCGATAGACCCTACGTATTTTATTTAGGCATGGGAACCTCTTGGACACCTGATCCACCAACACATCCATGGATCGATAAAGAAAGGTTCGACGAAGAAAAAAGGAAAGATTTTGAAATCCTACTTCAAAATGGTGAAGAGCAATATTATCTGGTCAAAGATAGAGATATGGGACAAAAAGTAGTTCCCTCTTTCTACCTGAACGAATTTTGTGATGGAGAGATAGAGTCTTTCAGGGATTTGAAACATGAATTGAACGTTAAAAGATTAACTAAACCTGTTTCTCCTTTCAATAAGATAGATATTCAGACTGATCCTGAGCCTGTCAAAACCATGAGCCAGTCTACTCTGAACACACTAGTTCGATGTCCAAAAGATCAGTTCTTCTCTGAACTCATAGAAACACCTAACAAGGTCTATTTCAAAAGAGGTACTATTTTCCATCACTTCGCAGAGTTCTTTCTCAATTACCCGAGTATATGCAAAGACCTTGATTCGATTGTAGATAAAGTGATGAATGAGATGAAACCTTTCCTAGAAAAACATGAATTCTCCGAAGCAAAAACTAGATTTAAAGTAGGAATGGAGAATCTAAAATACTTTTTGAGCGAGCAGGAAATACAACTAAAGGACCCAGAAGGATACGAGAAGATCGATAAAGACAATATGTTCTCAGATATTTTCAACAAACCTATAAATTCAAAATACACCGAGATCTCATTTAACAATGAAAAAATCGGAGCTAAAGGTAAGGTAGATCTGATTCTAGACGAAGATCATATCGTAGATCACAAATCGGGCAGGAAAAATTCAATCTACTCTATAATGAGAAAATCAGATATCCAAAAGATAGATGAAAAGCCCGATTTTCAGGCTAGGATGTATCTGTCACATCATAGAAGACATCATAGTGGAGATCCTATTTGTTTCACTTATTATCATCTACTCGATAATCTGAGAGATGTTATCTCTGGGGAGAATGATTTCAGAGATAATAAAGTAACGATAGAATATTACCCAAAAGACTTCAACGAAGTTATACAGGAAAGAAAAATATACGATTGGCTCAAATCTTCTAACAGAAGAAAAAAGGTTTTACAAAAACTTGGCTATGAAGACTATAAAAAGTTCTTTGTAGAAAAACAAATAAATGAAACTGATAAAAAAGAAGTATTAGAAAGTGAAACCACTAAAGAATTCATAAAATACTGCAAAGAAAGGATCGGCTCTTATACCTACGTGGAAAAAGGCTGTAAGAGCATAATGAAAAAGCTGATAGTCTTTAGGAAAACACATTATTTTAAAGAAAACCTCGATAGATTCGAGGAATTCCTTGAAGAGAAGATAGAAGAATACGAACGATACAGAAAATCCAATTTTCCAGTTGGCGATACAGATCCGGAAAATATCGAAAACAAAGATCTTGTAATACAGGAGGGTGAAAAATCATGAAAGATTTCGAACCTAACGATAAACAGAAAGAACTGATAGAAAATACGGAAGGAGTCTACATAGCGGACGCTGGACCGGGAACTGGTAAAACTTTTACGATTTCTTTAAGGTATAAAAATCTTCTAGAAAATGAAGGTATAACTCCAAATGATATCCTATTGATCACTTTTACGAACAATGCTGCGGAAAATATGAAGGAAAGGATAATAAACCTTTCCGACTCTAGTAAATCAGAACTCAGAGACGCGCCGATATCGACTTTTCACAGTTTCTGCCACAGAATATTGATGCGATATGGAAACGAAGTTCCTAGATTGATCGGTATAGATGATACTTTGACGCAATCTACTCGAGTACTCGAAAATGAAGTATTAGAACGAAGGGAATTCGACAGTTTCATGAGTGATTTCATGGAGAGATATCCAGAATATCGAAATTTTTATAGGATACTCTACGACAAAACTAACCTTTTAGATCTCATTAAATCTCTCGGCGCTAAAGGTATATTTCCGAAAAAGGAAGATTGGTATAGAAATTCAGAAAAATATCTTAACGGAGACTTTCAAGAATTCAAAGAATTGTTCGAAGAAACGAACGAAGTGAGGGAGGGGTCTAGAGGTGAAATACAGTCATTATTAAAAAAGAAGCTTTCTGGGTACAACAAAAAGTGTTTTCTGAATGATGCCCCTGACATGGAAGAGATCAGAGGCGAAGGCAAACAAGTACCTGAAAGATATGCGAAAATCTGTTTTGAGGAAGATAGAACTGAACTGAAAAATTTCCTTCATGACGTCTACTTTGAATACATAAAATACGCTTTGGACAGGAACTATCTTAATTTCAGTTTGATGATGATGCTCGCCTTCGTTTTGATCTGTGAGAATCATGAGCTGAGAAAGGACCTCAGTTTTGACTATATCATGATCGATGAATTTCAAGACACGAATGAGATCGAATTCAAGCTCTCCTTATTGTTATCTAAATCAGGTAATATCTGCGTTGTAGGCGACTGGAAACAGAGTATATTTTCTTTCCAATATGCCTCTGTTGACAATATAATCGAATTCGAAAAACGGTTTAAAGAGTTTAAAAAAGACCTTAACAGTGATTTTAAAAGAGTTAATTTTCCAGCAGAAATCGATGACGAAATAAAGTTGAAGAAAAATTATAGATCTACTCAGGAACTTATCGATTTTTCCGAGCAGGGCCTACTTGTCGAGGCGACAAGGAAAGAATCGCTCGATAAAAAAGATATAAAAGAGAGGATAACCAAACTTGAAGCGGCAAAAAATGAAGGAGATACTGAGATAGGAGCTTATGTAGGAGAAGACAAAGGATCTGTTACGCTTTCAAAGATCACTGAGATCGTCGATAACTCCGATTATTGGATCACGGATGGTGGTAAAAAGCGAAAGATAAGATATGAAGATATAGCAGTCCTCACTAGGACTCGGAAATTCGGTTTGAACCTATACGAAAAGGCTAGAAAGAATGGAGTGCCCGCAGCTTACGAAGGAGGCGTTGAACTGTTCAGAAAAAGATGTGCGTTGATTCTACTCGCATGGTTGAGGATAGTTCAAAACCAAAATTCGAAAAGAGGATGGTCAGTAATATTAGACGAAGCAGGTTATAACCTGGTTGAAATAGATAAAATCTTTCAAACCGAGTCCTATCCGGAAGAAATGAAGAATTTCAGGAAAGAACTGTTAGAGGAAGATGATCTGGGTTCTTTAGCAAAAAAGGTATTCAAAAAATATTCGATCGAGAACGCCTTTTCTGATAAGATAATAGAAGTAATTCAATCCACTTACCAAAATACCTATTTCAACCGTGGAGAGATGATAAACTTTATAGTGGAAAATATAGAGTCTGACCAGACCTACGAAGTTGATAGTACCACTGAAGATGATGTCTTCAAGATTCAAACAATCCACAGTTCAAAAGGTCTTGAATACCCAGTGGTTTTACTAGCAGACATGGGACCAACAAGGGGAGGATTTGGAAAAGCTATCGAGTATAATGAACCTTTGGGATTAAGACAAAAAAAGATTTTTTCTGATGAGAACCGTCCTTTCACTTATGATAATTGGAAAAATTACGTCATGTCTAAATGCGTTGAAGCAAACTACGATGAAGAAAGAAGACTGATATACGTTGCTATGACCAGGGCGGAAAATTATCTATTTATTATCGATGAAGACGGCGACGAAAGCGAGTTTTTCAACAACCTAGAGATGGAAGTGAAACATATAGAGCCGAAAATCCAGCCCTCTAAACCGAAAAAAGAAGATAAGACTAGACTCCAGATAAAAGAGTTAAAATCACATGCACCTATAAAGTTTACAGCACACGGATTAGTCGAGCTTTCTACCTTTGAAAAGAAAGATGTAGGACCGGGCCCTGATTACGGGTCTAAAGTTCATAAATTCGCGGAACAGTACGCAAAAGGAAATGAAATAAATCCTGAAAACGAGGATGAAGTGAATATAAAACGACTGATAGACGGGCTCAAAGGGAAAAAGATCACTGAGGAAATATGTCTTCTACCGATTGATAAGGAAAAGAAATTACTTTTTGAAGGAGTCATAGATCTTATCAATATTGGTGAGAAAGTTGTTACAATTTTAGATTACAAAACTGATAGGAATAAGGAAACTTCTAAAGAATACAGAAAGCAGTTGAGCGTATACTATCACGTGGTGAAAAACATGTTCCTAAAAAAAGATGTCATTCCTTACATATATTATTCACATTATGACGAGCTGATCAGAGTAAATCCTCTCTCAAAAGAAGAGATTTATGATCTAGTTGATTGAAATTAAAAGAAAATAAGGATAAAAGAGTTTTTTTCTGATACTAATTTCTAGTATTACCTATCTTCTTCACCTTTCTCGTAACCCAAGTCGAAGGCCTCAAGGTTCTTCTCCTCAGTCCCCTCAGGTACTAGCTTTTCAACGGCTTCTTTCATAGAATCCTTGGTGACGAACTCTGTTAAACCTGTGAAATATCCCAACATCACTATATTCGCTACTTGCTTTATACCTATCTTTTCCCTAGCAATCTCAGTAGCAGGAAGTCCAAAGATTCCTTCTCTATCGGTTTCTACAAGCCCAGTATCTATCATCAAGGTGCCTTTTTCACCCAATTCTGGCAAATAAGTTTCAAGCGCTTCCTGGGACATCGATATCAATACATCGGGATCTCTCACTTGAGGATAATGAACTCTATCGTCGCTTATTATTATGTCCGTACTGCAAGCTCCTCCTCTAGCTTCTGGACCGTAACTTTTCGTCAGTGTAGCGTCTTTACCGTCCAATACAGCGGCTTCACCGAATATGTGCCCCATCAATATGACTCCCTGTCCACCGAAACCTGAGAATCGTATCTCCTTTCTCATCATTCCACCCCCATTCTTTCTCTAGCTTTTTCGAATACTCTTCCTCGTTCATCTTGATATGTAGGGGCATCCCTATCGACGAATTTGCCTACAACTATCTTTGAATCGGGGTCCTCGGGGTCAAGAGCAACTTCAGTCGGATCCGCATCATGATTAATCTCGCTGTTCTCTTTGAAATGTTTCATAGTTTTCTTCCCAGTTTTCAGTCCTACCTTTCTACCGTATCCAGTGGGACATGGAGACATGACTTCGATGAAGCAGAATCCTTTTTTCTCAAGCGCCTCTTCCAAAGATTTGATTAATTCTTCGACGTGATAAGTGGTCCATCTAGCAACGTACACTGCTCCGGAACCAGCTGCGACTGCCGGAAGATTAAATGGCTGTTCGAACCCGCCCCACGGTGTGGTCGAAGTCTCAGCGTCGCTTGGTGTAGTCGGACCAGCCTGACCTCCGGTCATACCGTAATTGAAGTTGTTGACACAGATAACGTTGAAATCAACATTTCTTCTCGCTGCGTGGATAAAGTGATTTCCACCTATAGCGAAAAGATCGCCGTCACCACTGAAAACCGTAGTCGTTAGATCTCGATTACCTACCTTCAACCCAGTAGCGAATGGTATCGCTCTGCCGTGAGTTACGTGAAACGAATCTACATCGACATAACCAGCTGCTCTACCGCTGCAGCCTATCCCTGAAACTACCGCGGTATCTTCTGGAGGTATATCCGAGTCCTTCAAAGCTCTTAGATAAGCGTTCAAGATTACACCAAGACCACAGCCAGGACACCATATGTGTGGTATCCTATCTTTTCTTAGATATTCATCTAATGGATGAAGTCCATGACCTACTCCTTTATCTCTTTCCTGTTCCTGATAATCAGGGGAAAACCAATCCCTACTTTTTCTTATGCTCATATATATCACTCCTTAAAAGCCGGAATTTCGCCTCGATCGATCGCTCCTATCCTTTCTACGATCTCTTCGGGAGTATGGATATTTCCACCCATCCTAGGTGACAAATAAGTCTGAGCTGCACCACCAGTACATCTTTCGACTTCGTAAACTATTTGCCCAAAATTTATCTCCGCCACTAGGAAGTCATCAATTCCCTCTCTAGCAAGGTCGTAGATCCTTTCTTCTGGGAAAGGCCAAATAGTTTTAGGTCTAAGAAGACCGACATCATAGCCTTCATCTCTAGCCATATCAACAGCTTCGATTGCAGCTCTAGAAACGCTTCCATAAGCTACAATGATCTTATCAGCGTCCTCTACCTTATACTCCTCGTATTCCAATATATCATCCGCATTCTTCCTTATCTTGTCTATCAATCTCGGGACAAGCATGTTTTGGGTTTTCTCATCTATCGATGGGTGTCCTTTTTCATCATGTGTAAGTCCAGTTACGTGTATCGAGTAACCATCCCCAGCGTTAGCCATCGGAGGTACTAAGTCGTCGTCAGGTTGGAAAGGTAGATATTCCTCTGGTGGCTTTTCTGGTTTCTTTCTATCGATTATCTCTATCTCTTCTTCGGGAGGAACTTCCACTTTTTCAGTCATATGAGATACCATCTCATCTGAAAGAACCACAACGGGAAGCCTGTACTTTTCAGCGGTATTGAAAGCCTTGATGGTGTAGTCGAACAATTCCTGCGGAGAAGATGGGGCGTAAACCACTACGCCTACATCTCCATGGGTCCCCCATCTAGTCTGGTTGACATCACCCTGTGCCACCATAGTCGGTAAACCCGTTGAAGGGCCACCTCTCATAACGTTGACAATCACACAAGGAGTCTCAGTCATGAGTCCTAACCCATAGTTCTCCATCATCAAACTGAATCCTGGTCCTGATGTGGCTGTCATCGCCTTCTTTCCAGCCCAGGATGCACCGAGTATCGTTGCTATACTTGCCAGTTCATCTTCCATTTGAAGATAGCTACCATGAACCTCAGGGAACCTCTCAGTTATCCTTTCTAATATCTCCGAAGCAGGCGTTATAGGATAGCCGGCAAAGAATCGACAACCAGCGGCTATAGCACCTTCTGCACAAGCGGTATTACCCTCCATGAAATACGTACCTGGTTCCATCATATCCATTCACCTCTTTCTTCATCTTCATCATCTTCTTCTACACTTTCCTTTTCTTCCCCTTTCTCCTTAAGATGGATAGCGAATTCAGGGCATATTTTCTCACATTTGCCGCACAGAACACATCCTTCCGTCATCTTCGGTGGATGGTAACCTTTTTCAGTGGTCTCCTCTGATTGTTCTAATGCACCTACTGGGCAGAAATCAATACAGAATTCGCACCCTTTACACCTTTCAGTTATTACGCATACGCTACCTTCCTTACTTTTCGTTTCGACCTGCCAACACTTCTGATCGGCATCTTCTTCTTTTTCCTTTTTGGTCATCTTATATCCCTTCCTTTTTTATTTTATCTATTATAACATAATTTTGGTCTTTTAATTTAAAGTGAGCTAGAAAATCCATTTTATCTTTCAGAAAAAAAGCGAACATACTAACTTCATTAGACCAAAAAGCTTCTCGAAACTTATCTGGATTTTGATTCATTTTGGACATGAGAGCTCTCTGCAAAAAACTCGAGGCACATCCGATATAAATAATTTATCATCGTTATTCTGAGGATGTC
>CAZRWG010000029.1:0-8922 GCA_964603805.1 uncultured Thermoplasmata archaeon | reverse complement strand
AAAAAAAATTTATTACGTGGACATATTCATCAAATAAAAGCTAAAGTTTAATTATACCCTATTATTATGACATAATAATGAAAAGGTATCTCTCGGTAATTTTCATTTTCATTTTGATCGCCCCATCGTTGGGCTGTCTAAATAGTCCAGAGCCTCCCGGGGCGGGCATCCCTAGACTTATCGTTGATTATGAGGAAGATGATAATGAGACAATAATCCATGTAAGAGGCATGGAGGCCGTAAGATATGAGAATATCACTCTTTATTTGAACAATTCGGAAATAATAAGATATGATGGTTATAGTATAGAGTACAGGACGACTCGATCTAAATTCGATTTAGAAGTTAATGCAACTCGACAAGAGAATAGATACCATTTCAATGCTACGTTTACTGTCAGACCGGATATTGAAGAAGATCAGTCAGGAGATGATATTATATTCAAAGTCACTTATTATGATGGTGAGGAAGAAAATATAAACAAAAATAATCTTCCATTTATCCGTCGCTTAAATCTTGTAGAAGAGGAGGAAGAATAACGATGAAAAGAATCCCGCTATCTATAAAAGTGATAAGCATAGCCATAATAATTCTTGGAGGAGTTGGATTGGCAATGATTATTGGTTGGATCCAATTTCAAGATATATTCTATAATTTCATTGCCTTCGTTTTCGGCCTGGTAATAATTTCTTTTCTAGCGGTAATCGGAGCCGTGTTTGTAGGCATGTTCATATCCCATCGCATTTTCTCCTCTAGAGAATTCACTACTTTTGAAGAAGAAATGTTGAAGATGAGAAGAGATGTAGAAGATATTAAGAAGAAAATCGATGAAATGGAAAAGAAAGATTAAACTAAAGATTCTTCACAAATCTCTCTTCTAGAGCAATTTCTACATTTCCCTTCCCTGTCATGATTTCTATGAGCCTCTTTATTTTTCATATGCTTTCTCATATCTTTTATTTTTTCAAGTAATAATTGTTTAAGGTCCTGATCATACTCTATATCGAATTCAGTATCTCCATATCTGATAAGTCCGTATGGCGGTTTCTTCCCTAAATCTTCCTCGACAAGTAAGCAATAGGCGGCGATTTGAAGTATATGTGAAAAGAAAGGACCTTTAGGTACTCTACCCGTTTTGACCTCTACTGGTACGGGACTCCCATTTTTTTCCAATATCAGATCTGGTTTTCCTCTCAATTTGTGCTTCTCTGATTTCAATAGTTTACTCTTTTTTTCTAGTTTATCTATATATTTTATTTCACCTTCTTTAAGTTTCAAATCTCCCCTTTCCTCTTCAGTTTCGCTCTTTATTTCTAAAGAATGCTTAAGCCAGTAAGATGCACCTATCAACCAACTCAAGGAGAGAAGTTGAGCGATTTGGGCTATCAAACGATCTTCCATAGGTATCGAAAAACTAAATACGGAAAGCATCGTAGCGATCATAGCAAAGATAAGTACTATCCTTTCCAATTTTGTCTTCTGGATCGTTTCCTTATATCCTTCATTAATAAATAGAAAAAAGGTTGCGGCTAATAACCAAATCAGAGCTAGAACAATAAATATCCTGCTGAATATTTCAT
This sequence comes from uncultured Thermoplasmata archaeon, assembly GCA_964603805.1. GTDB lineage: Archaea > Thermoplasmatota > Thermoplasmata > Halarchaeoplasmatales > Halarchaeoplasmataceae > Natronoplasma. Next base: position 7,342 of record CAZRWG010000029.1, on the reverse strand, counting down.
CAGAAGTCAAAAAAGATATTCCAAAAACAGATACTATAGTAGTAAGAATGGCTAATCCGAGAATTACATTCTCGATATGTTTGAGTTTCTGTTCTTTTATCTTCAAACTTTCGAGTTTTTCCCCTATTTTCTTGTGTTCCTTTTTTCCCTCATTCAGTGATTCATTCTGAACCTCTTCATCTTTCTCCCGACTCAGCCACCAACTTAATGGACAATATCCAAATTTTTCAACATCACTAGCTGATATCCATTCTTTTTTCATCACCTTAAGTTACTAAATCAGTTAACTAAATGTTTTTGGGTCTATATTAATCTTAGAACATATTTTTGACTTCAGCAGTCGAAAAGACACCTTTTTCAGTGATATAGCCATCTATATATTTTGCTGGAGTGACATCGAATGCTGGATTTTTGACTGGAGACCCTTCAGGAGTGATCGATAAACCATTTATCTTTCTGATTTCGTTTTCTTCACGTTCTTCGATGGGAATTTTCATTCCGTCTTTAATATTTTCATCATATGTGGTCACAGGAGCCGCAACATAAAATGGTATATCATTCTCCCTGGCTAGGACAGCTTTTTCGTAGGTTCCGATTTTGTTAGCTATATCGCCGTTAGCTACTATCCTATCTGTACCTACGATAACCATGTCTATTTCATCTCGATACATGTAATGTCCTGAAGCATTATCTACGATAACTGAGTGAGGTATGTCTTCATTGTAAAGTTCCCAAGCAGTCAATCTAGCACCTTGGAGGCGCGGTCTAGTTTCGTCTACGAACACGTAGATAGCTTTTCCTTCCTTATTAGCGGCTCTAATCGGTGCGAGAGCAGTACCGTAATCAACGGTAGCTAAAGCTCCGGCATTACAATGTGTTAGGATATTATATTCGTTTTTTATCAATTTATTTCCATACTCACCGATCTTTCTACATTTTTCTATAACCATATCAGAATACTCTTCCGCCGCTTTTTTCGGCCCGTCTAAGTTTTCCAACATGTAGTCTACGGCGTAAAATAGATCGTAAGCTGTAGGCCTCGCGGACTTGATTTTCTCAGCAGCTACTTCTACATCATTGTCTTGGATTTTAGATTGGGCTATCCCAAAAGCCGCCGTAACACCAATCGCTGGCGCGCCTCTCACCATCATTTCTTTGATAGATTTATGAATGTCATTATAATCTTCGGCTGTAAAAAATCTCAGTTCATAGGGAAGATATCGCTGGTCTATCATCTTTACTTTTTCATCTTCCATCCAAACCGCTGGTATATCCTTTGTACCTTCTTCCATCTTAACTTTCATCTGAGCACCTCGCGGAGATATAAGCCTTCCATAATTTAGGTACGGTCTTCATCTTTTTTATCTTATCTGGTCGGACCCATTTATACTCCTCGCTTTCCCAATCTAATTCTGGCTCTCCATCCACTTCAAACAAAAAGGGATGTACGTTCCATATTTTCCTTCCTTCTCTTGTACGAACGATTTCTCCCTTCGAGAGAAGTTTTCCATCTAATTTCGTTTCTTCTTCGATCTCAGTTTTTGCCTGTTCAAGCGGGTTGTCCATGTCTAAATAACCTGAAACACCAGCCCATCTACCTTTATATGTTTTAACTTCATCACTTCTTTTCAATAATAATATTGAATCATCTTTCTTAAGGAAAGCGGTCACTACGTCAACTTGCTCGACATCCATTAATTCAACAATACCTTTTTTACCTTCTATCCTCACCTCATCATCTTCTTCGAACAGGTCTATATCAATATTATCCACAAGTGGTATCTCTGATATAATCGCGCCGGAAGCTACGATAGTTTCAGTTTTCTCGTTTATCATCCCTTTAGGTGCGGTCTTATTCTTTTTTAACTGATAGATAACGTAAGATCCAACTGTACTCCCCTTTCCACCAGGAAATACGAATATAGAATCTGTTATTTTTTTCCCATCGAAGACCTTACCGGATTCCGGATCAACGTCACCTAGAAAAGAGACTGGCTCTTCGACCTTAACCACAGTTCCTTCTGCTTTTCCTCTAGAAATACCTCTACCAGATAAAATCAAACTATCATCTCCAGTAAAGTTTCCAGATCGGCATATATGACCTTCTGTTCGGCCAATTTAGGTAAATATGCGGCAGCTTTACCAGAATTCGTAGCCGCTACATCATATCTCTCTTCTAGAGGAGAAACAACCATACATGTATCGCTTATTACTTTACCAAACCTTTCAATCTCAGCAACAGCTTCTCCTAACTCTTCCTTTACTCTTCTGCTGGTGTAAACATAAAGATCTGGTCCGTTCTTCTTTTCTTTTCCCTTGAGTCTCTCACTAAGCTCTTTGATTTCGCTTTTTGATAGATGTGGACAACCTATCACGATAACGTCTGGTCGAACTTCAGTTCTCAACTCTTTCCTAATTCCATCCACATCTTCCTCTTCAATCTCGATCTTTTCCAAATTTTTTGTAGAAAAATCTTCTGCCTCTGGAGTTACTCCTTCGACATGATAAATGGCTACAGAACCAGTAGCAGCCATCGCCGCCCCTAATGTCTTTAAATCATCTTCTGAAGGTTTAAACCCTTTGAAATAAGGTATATCATCTCTAGTTTCTCTTCCCACTAAATATCCTAGGAGAGAATAAGGAACTTCGTCTTTAACTTCATATACGACATCCGGTTTCCTGTTCTCTTTTAAATGAAGTCCGTAATTGGGTGTTTTTCCGATAACTGCTGCCATGAGCGCAGAGGGCCCCCCTTCTCTGTTTGTCCTCGCTCCAAGGACTGAATTTGCAAAGGAGACTGCTGAGCTTTCGCTCCATGCCAAATGATCGTCTAATCCGGGACGATTTCCTACTAAGTAAGGTGTGCAGGTACAAGTTACTTCTATACCCATTTGACGATAGGCATTTACTAATCGAGATTGTTTTCCTCTAAAATCATCAGTTTCATAATTTTTTTCCGTAAGATCCATCCCGGCAGGATTAAGCATAGCTTTCACTTTCACATTAGCTATCTCTGCAAAATCTTGGACAAATTGAAGTCCTGCATCACCCATGGTTTTGTAAGAGACACCTGCAATCTGGGCAGATTTTATCGGAATTAGCTTGTCGGCTCCGTATATTTTTCCTATCGCTAACAATAGTTCCATCGCCTTGGCAGGTCCCTCACCCTTTTCACCTTCGAGAATCTTTTCTTCTTCTTTAGTCAGATACATGAGATCAAAACCGAGAAATGCCGCAGGCCGGACTTGAACCGGCGACATCCACGTCTTCAGCGTGGCACTCTCCCAGACTGAGTTACTGCGGCTTACGAATAGGTAAACTCTACTTGAATTTTAATCTTACGCTTCAAAATGGTTAAGTAGGATTTACCTATTTAACAAAAAGTGATATGATAACCGATTCGGGTTTTAAGGAGATAGATGCTGAAAATGTGATAGAATGCATATATGATCTTTCTGAATTGGATAAGGAAATACTTGCTCTTCTTTCAAGGGGTGAGGAACTTAGATCCTCGGAGATAGCCGAGATGATAAACAAAGATCAAAGTACAGCGTATAGGTCTCTTGAAAAACTTTCAGAGTGTGGGTTGATATATAAAGAGAAACATAATATCAGAAATGGCGGTTATTACTACCTATATTCTAGGCGACCATTAGAAAAAATAAAAGAAGAGGCAAGGAAGTCAGTCGATAAGTGGTATGAAAAAGTAGTTGAAGCTCTTCAGGAACTAGACGGACTCTAAATCAATCTAAGTCAAAATTTTTCTTTAACCTTTCTTTAAATTCTTCTTCATCGAGTTTCCCCGTAAATTTTTCTTTTATTTCTCCATTTTCGATGAAGAGAATACTTGGAAGAGATTGAACTTCGAATTTTGAAGGTATCCTTTTATTTTCTTCAACGTTAACTTTACCAAATTTTATCATCCCATCGTATTTCTTAGCTAAATCTTCTACTATAGGGTCCATGTACACACAAGGAACACACCATGTAGCCCAAAGATCAAGGACTACTTGTTCATTCTTTTTAATGAATTCTTCAATGTTATCTTCTGTTATGGTTTTGACGAAATTTTTTTCATCGCTCAAGTTATCACTTGATTTAGTGTCTAACGACTATATAGTACTGGTATTTAATTTTTTACTTCAAAAACAAAAGATTAAAAATACTCCTTCTCTATAAGCTCCATGAGAATATGTCTGAAGAAAAAGAACCGATGGTCTCAATAGATTTCATTTACTCCGATACCTGTCCAGACTGTCCACCCGCTAGGAAAGCCGTTGAAAGAGTCACTAAAGATATGGAGAATGTAAAGGTAAACTATCATAGACCAAAAGATGTGCCAGAGATGGTGGCCGAATATGATATAACCCATGTCCCAACGATAATAATCGATGATGAAGTCTCTTTCGTGGAACAGGTAAACGATAAGGAGTTGAAAGAAAAGATAGAGGCAAAATTGTAAAATGGCCGATCTATTTTTCGAACTCGTAGGACCTGAATATTCCCTTGCAAAGGCAGAGGTATTGGCTACTATAGAAGGACTCTCTTATGATTATAAAGTTGATCGATTTGATCCAGGAGTACTTTCACTCGAAACAGATTGTCCTTTTAACTCTATAGCTCGAAGATTAGGGCTAACACACAGGATTTATCGGGAGATCGATAAGGTAACTGAAGAAGGTCTTTCTAAGCTCGAAAATGATATGGTATTATCTTCCGGAAGTGCTGCTGTTAGAACAAAAAAGATCGAAAAGTACCAGGCAGATACTCAGAGTATTAAAGAAGAACTTGGAGAAATGATCTCCTCTAAGAACCCTATAGATTTAGATTCACCCGACCATGAGATTTTCGTGATTATATCTGAAAAAAATTATGTCGGTGAGAAACTTTGCGAGATAAAGAAGGATGATTTTCGAGCAAGAGAAGTTAAAAACAGACCCTTTTCATCTCCAGTATCATTAAAACCTAGGTATTCCCGGGCATTGATTAATTTAGCTCGAGTTGGTCTAAATGATAAAATACATGATCCCTTTTGCGGGACAGGAGGTTTATTAATAGAAGCTTATATTATGGGTTTAAAAGTATCTGGCGGTGATAAAAACCCAGAGATGATAGAAGGATGTAAAAAAAATCTTAGAAAATTTGAAGTAGAAGCTTCTCTCACGATCGGTGATGTTTCCGAAACCGTCCCAGAAGGCATCGATGGGATAGTAACGGATCCGCCGTATGGTAGAGCATCTTCGACATCTAAAGAAACACTTTCATCCATCTATGAAAGATTATTCAAAACTGCGGAAAAAAAGCTAAAAAAAGGCGGTTACCTATCTGCCATATTTCCTGGAGAAAATTATGTAGAGATGGGAAAAGAGCATCTGAAACTGATAGAAACTTATAAAGTTAGAGTTCATCGCTCTTTAGACAGACATTTTAGTGTTTTTAAAAAGATCTGATTCACTAATCGTGGACTTTTATTCCTACTACCTCGAGGATTTTTTCTTCACCAGTATTTTCAGACCGGATAGAAATCTCTGTGATGATAGCACTGAGATCTCTTTCGGGTTCGAAGGAATGGTTTTCCTTCAACTTTAACGTTGCAGTTATATTCACTATTTCTGCATATCGGAGTTCTGTTTTTTCAGGATTGAATTCGTCCATATCTTCAGTGTTGAAATCTACAGTCCAATTATCATCGCTGACCTCTCTCATAGAGATATTGAAAGTATCATTTCGACCTTTATTCTGTAGATAAAACTCAAAAGTTGTCTGATTTTCTTCTATCAATGAGAAAGAATCGGTAAGGAGACCGACGTCAAATCCTTCTCCGATCTCAGTAATCATCGATTTTTCCCTTTTCTGCCTAACAGGTTCTTCTGTTTCGACTGTAAAATTCACTTCGTTTCTCATAGATGCCTCTTCTGTAGGACTTACTTCGAGCTTGTAACTTTGTTTTTCTCCTTTATCTAATATCAAATCGACCGGTGGTTCGACTTCGCTCCACTCGTTTTCTTCTTCATGAATCCACAGATTTAACTCCCAACCCTCATTTGAGACGGAATAATTTACTTCATATACGATCCCTTCGCCTACATCAATATTCCTAGCTCGGTTTTCCACGGTAAGAGTGTAATTGAAAGATTCTCCTAGGATCAATTCTTGCGTTGGATCTTCTTCCAATTCCACGCTGAAATTATAGCTGAATTCTTCTTGCTCTACTGGGATGGGATGAAAGCTGATGAATAAGATTAGAATCGCTACTCCTCCGACAACTATTCTTTTTTTGTCGAGTTTAGAGATATCATTCAAAGGCGGTGGATGTTTCACCCCGCCTAAGAAAAGTATAAGGAATGCAAAAACGATCCATCCTATATACTGCCAAATCCCAACTATTATGAGAAATGCAAAAGCTCCGTAACTAACATATTTTGCCTTTTCTCCAAATAATGATCGAACAACGTGTCCTCCGTCAAGTTGAGAAGCTGGTAAGAGGTTTAGTCCTGTCACCAGAAATCCAACCCATCCAGCGAAGAGGGTCGGATGTATTATTTCTCCTCCTGTCCAAGGTATCAATCTCGTCATACCTCTGATTATTATAGGGAAATTCCATATCTGTCTAATACCTTCTACTGGAGGAGTGGCTGTAGGAGTCATTACGTCGCCAAGATAGAGTCCTATCAAAGTCACAGGTATCGCTACAATAAAACCGGCGATCGGCCCTGCTATGCCTACATCGAGAAGAGATTTCTTGTCCGGAATCGGTTCTCTGATACTGATGAAAGCCCCGATAGTACCGAGAGGCGGAGCCATGGGGAGAAAGAAAGGCAAAGAAGCTTTGATATTGTGATATCTAGCCATAAAATAATGTCCCATCTCGTGAGTGCCTAAGATCAATAAAAGAGGGAGAGTGAAATACATGGCCCCGTTCATCAAATTATGAAGTGATAACATTCCATGACCCGCGGGATCATAGTTCGACCACCACCATGCTCCGGCTATCAAAGTGGTACCAAGGGTGATGAAAAGCATTGCAATATTGACCTTTACACCTTTGAATGTTTTTTCTTCTTGTTTCTTCACCTTTATCATATGTTCTCCATGTCTCTCGACCAAATGAGGAATATAATTCTGAGGAACGAATTCTTTTCTAAGATCATCAAATCTGTCTTCAAGCTCTTCTTCCCTAGGTGCTTTTATGTAGACAGAAACGATGTCGAATTCTACCTCGGTTTTATAGATGGGAAAATAGCTACTGATCTGGTCCCTGATGAAATCTATTTCATTTCTGTAGTTTCCTGGTCGCTTCACCATAGTATTCAAATTAGAAGAGGGTTATTAATAAGTATTG
>CAZRWG010000028.1:2110-8983 GCA_964603805.1 uncultured Thermoplasmata archaeon | reverse complement strand
TCTTTTAGTAAGATCCATATCCAAAACGGCGTGATGTGATGGCATATTCAATTTTTTCGATCCAAAATCAGTCAACGCTGTTTGTCCACCTTTATCAAGGTACTTCCTCAGATGAATCGGATTTTCATTCACCAAATCTACACTTACATCCCTTGCTTCTTCGCTTTTTTTGTCCGTCATATTTAATACATTTTTCTCCTTCTTATCACAAGAGATACCTTCATGAGGTTCCTCCACCATCTGATCAACATTTTCAGAAAGCCATTGATATCTGCGAGCATACCCTTCTTCCTCCTTCATACCTTGTTGAATAACTCCCCAATCCGATTTTTCGGAGACTATGAAACAATGGTGGTAAAGCTGATATTCATCTTGTACGCAAGAATTGTCTATTTTTGCAGAGAGTTTAGAATTACTCACTAAATAGTCGATGTAGGACGGTTTTATGGAAAAAATATCCTCTAACTCTTTAATTTCTCTAGGAGTTTCTCTACTTGCCTTTCCCTTCCCTCCAGCTATAGCCAAACCGTGCTCTGCAGGATCTAAGGCCTCTTTAAGAGCCCCACATGTAGTGGTAGTGGTACCACTAGAGTGCCAATCAAAACCGATCGTACAAGAAAATGCTTGAAACCAATAAGGATCGGTAATCCTTCTCAAAAATTCTTCACGACCGAAATCTTCGATTATCACTTCAGTGATACCTTTACTGAGACGGACCATCCTTCTGAATAACCATTTCGGTGCATTACCACCGTGAAGAGGAAGATCCGTAGTACCTTGTTTTTTCATCCAATTATTTAATTTGACTACCAAAGTATAACTTTTGTCCTGTTAGAAAATTGAGAAAGATAAATTCACTCCTCATATTTTCTTTGAAATTTTTCAATATCTCTTTTGATTGCTCGGTAAAATGCGGGGAAATAAACGATACTAGCTAAGGCCGCTATTACTCCTACAACCACATAGAATACCTCAGTATCTCCCTGGTATGGTCTTATACCCCCTATTATGAATCCCAATTCATCCACTATCAAACCGAGACCTAGACCATAGAGGATAGAGCTTATTCGAGCCATAGTTTTGCTCCAATAATTGATGGCCAACCAAGCTGATATGGCTAACAATACTATACCATATGTTATATGATGGATGTGATATCCACCCAATACGAGATTTCTACCGACTGTATAGGTTACTTCTGGAGTTACTGTTCCCGTTGCCCCAAGATAAATCACCCATAAACGAGCCGTGATAAAACTAGCTAGAAATGATACGGCAATCAGGAAAGGAGTCGATCTCCTTCTTTTGAAAATTTCTTTTTTAAGCTTATTCGGGAGATATTGGTAAATGTTCTTATATTTTTGCTTATCTGCCATACCTTTCCAGTTCAACACATACGGTTTTTTAGATTAAAAGGTTTCGTCATCGTAATGAACAGCATACACCACTACTTCCTCTGATTTGTATACTAGATGAAAATTTTCATGATAACTTTCAATTAAAGATTGGGTTAGAGGTTGAGGATTCTGACCTAATTCAATGATCGTTCCTTTTTTCATCTCTTCGTCCCACATTATATAGCTCACATTATTTTCCTGCATGTCTTCAATAGCTTCGGAAAATTCGTCAGAGAAATACATTTCGTAACCGTCTCTCCAAGTCACTTCTTCATTGCTAACGGAGAATAGAGCCCCGCTAATCCGATGATCAGCGGCGACCCTACCGGTAATAGAGTGTCTCGTCCAAAAGGCAGCCTCCATGTCTTCTGATTCGACTCCTTCAATAAACCCTCCAGCTCTCTCCTGTGAAGGGTATGAAAGAGGTATCAGGAAAGCTACCAAGATTATTACCACCATACCCAAGGCTAAAGTTTTCCTCTTTTTACTCTTGGGATTAAATACAGTCACTTCGAAGTGAAAGATCCCTATACCGATAAACAAAGATGCTACTAACAGGAAAAAAGTGAAATGTCTCAATGGCAGAAGGGAGCGACTACCAGATATCACGCCAATAAAAATCGAAATTATCACAAAAACTAACCATCCAATCAGAGTAGGTCCTTCCTTCACTGCTTTTATTATCTTTCTAGAAGATAATGCAAAAAGTCCCAGGAATACCATCGGTAGATAAATAAGAACAGTGCTACCTATCTCGATCTCCATCGCAGGAATGGTACCAATGGTGATATAAATTATGATAGGTATCAACACTAAAATAGCTAGTATTACCCAAGTTAAAAAAGATTTGATATCCTGTTTATGGAAGTTTATGGGAATAGTGATATCGATTTTCCGCCTCACAATAGTCAAAAATTCGAGGAAAATAAGAAAAATAAAAGGGGCAAAAACTATTGTGTAAGAAGGAAAACCTAATGCACCTTCAATACGGTTCTCACCAAAGGGCGTTGAATAAAATATCCAGTACAAAAATGTAGATATCATGAATACTAGCAGCAATCGAGTTCTAATTGTGTCCACTACCCATTCTTTTGTTCTCCAAAGTTTAGAAACAGAGACTCCTCCTATGAAGAACAGTATTAAAAAGTATGTGGAGAGGTGATGTGTGATGATGAGTGAGCAGAGAGCGATGATTATCGGTAGGATGGTCTTTCTGTGTCTTTCGAGAGAGGTGATGTTCAAAGAAAGTATCAAAAGCATCAAGAAAAATCCAAGCGTTTCTGGTCGAGGATGCGAGTAGCCATAGATTATCGGAGGAAGAGAAGTAAAGAAAAAAGCAGAGAATATAGCAGGTCTCCAGTCATCCATCACTCTGTGCACTATCATAAAAACAAACAACGGAGAGAGTGCAGATACAACAACTGGAACGAACATCGTAGAACGCAATAAATCTACCCCGGATAAAAGGTGGAAGCCTCCTCCAAGAATGAACATACCAGGAAAAAAAGGATAGGCTTGACCCCATCCATCTATCGATAAATAAGCACCCCCTGTTTCTACCCATCTTGAGGTATAATAAAAGTAATCTCCGAAATCCATACCCCAAAGTGTGTACTCATAAAGAGGTATCGTCCTGATAAGGAAGGAAAAAGCGATTATACTCAATAACGCGAACCAACCGGATTTTTTCATCGAGATTGATATGTGGGATAGAGTTATAATATTTTTGTGAGTAAAGCTAAAACTTTTAATCTTCGACTCTCAATAAGAATAATATGGAAAGATACGCTAGACACCTCGTATTGCCTGAGATAGGTGAAGAGGGTCAGGAAAAGATTAGAAAGGGGACAATAGCTGTTTTTGGTCTTGGTGCTTTAGGTTCACCAATAACAGATGCATTAGCTAGAACAGGAGTAGGGGAGCTAAAGCTAATCGATAGAGATTTTGTTGAGCTGTCAAATTTGAACCATCAAATCCTTTTTGATGAAAGCGATGTGGGAAAGCCTAAAGCGGAGGTCGCAGAAAAAAGAGTTCGTGAAATCAACTCTGAAATTCAGGTAGAGGGAAAAGTCACGAACATAGATACTAAAAATGTCGAAGAGTTGATAAAAGAAGTCGATCTGGTGATGGACGGCACAGATAATTTAGAGGTCAGATATCTGACCAATGACGCATGTGTAAAACAAGGCGTACCTTGGATCTATACTGCGGTGTTGGCAACTTATGGGATGACTAAAAATATTATCCCCGGCGAGAACGCCTGCCTTCGATGCTTCTTTCATGAGAAACCACCGGCTGGAAGTATGGAGACTTGTGAAACGGCTGGGGTACTGTTCACTCTTCCAAGGATCATGGGGAATATAGCAGCTACCGAGGCGATAAAATATTTGATGGGAAAACAGATGAGGAAAGGTCTATTAACATTCGATGTGTGGAGCTCCGACTTTGAAATAACCCAAATAGAAAGAAAGGAAGAAAAATGTAAAGCATGCGGTCAAAGAGATTTTCAATTTTTGACTAAAGAAGAAGGCACAGTCACTGAATTGTGCGGCAGAAATTCAGTGCAGATCACACCTGCAGGAGAGGAAAACATCGATCTAAAAAAATTAGTGAAGAGATTCGATAATGCCAAAAAGATGGGAGATAAAATGGTGAAAATACCTACGGGAGAGTTTGAATTAAACGTATTCGGAGATGGTAGAGCTATTATAGAAGGAACAGAAGATCCTAAGAAAGCCAAAAGTCTTTACTCCCAGTACGTAGGGAATTAGAGTTGGTCCGTCAATTTTTTAAAATCTATTTCTTTTTCCATTCCAAGAAGCCTTGTTTTAGTCTCTTCTTCTTCGATCTCTTCCAGTTCACTCCTAACCCTTGGTTTATCTGGTGTTAACATACAGCATATTGTAGGTTGGATTGAAATATCATAGGTTCCTATTTCTCTAGCGATCTCCACCACCTCTGTTTTGTCTAAACCTATGAGAGGACGATGTATAGGAATACTTACGGCTTCATTAACTGAGGTTAGATTGCTCAAAGTCTGTGAAGCAACTTGTCCTAACGATTCACCGGTCGCTAGTGCATCCGCGTTTATCTTATGAGCTAACTTTTCACCGGCCCTATACATCATTCTTCTACAGAGCAAGCAGCGAAAATGCTCATTTCCTTCTTTTCCAATTCTTTTTTGAACATCGCCAAAAGTTCCTGAATAACACTCGATTTCGTCATGGACCTTCTTTAATTTATCGACCAGCTCTTTCACTGTTTTAATCGTCTTTTCATCAGTGAAAGGTCTATTATCAAGATGAAGTAAACTTACTTCAGCCCCTACTTCAGCCATCAGATGAGCCGCTACTGGAGAATCGATACCTCCTGAGATAAGTACGATCACTTTATGTGACATCTCTATACACGACTAACAAACATCATTTCAATATAAACATATCGACTTGGTTTCTTGTTCCACAACATGTAAATACAAAAATAATGTTATAAGGTTAGAGGAATATTTATGGTAGATAAAAACAAAACCACTGGCTACGTTGTATTCGCCCTAGGCATCATCCTTCTAATAGTGACATTTTACCTGGCAATTCACACTTATCTGAATCCAGAATTCATCGAAGGGTTTTCCGATCTAGTCGATGTAGGAGATGAAGGAGTTGGCCAATTTGTTGATTTCTTGATTTACATCATCCCTGTTCTCTTTTTGTTCGCTATGGGAAGTGTTGCCGGAAAGATCACAAGATATGGGATCAAGATGATCACATCCCCTGAGAGAAAGGCCATAGAGGACACGAGAATGAGAAAAAAACCAGTTAGGTCTGAAGAGAGTAAAATTCCTCCCGACCAGCCAGAGATAAATGAAAAAGAGAATTCAGAAGAACATTAACAAAGCGACATTCATAGCAGATCATTTGTTGATTTTAGAAGACTAATCAAAAAAGGGGCTCGATTAGAGGAAAAGATTTATAATACAAATCTTTCTACCAGAAAAGGCTAGAAGAATATGAATAGGGAATATACCCGCTTTGAGAAGGCTAGAATAATCGGTGCGCGCTCTATCCAGATATCTATGGGGGCGCCTACGATGTTGAAAAAAGATGATGATGGGCCTATTGACCCGGTAGATGTCGCTATAGAAGAATTCGAAGCAGGGGTTATTCCTATAACCGTGATAAGAGAGGAAGAACAATGACTACCGAAAACGAAGATGAAGAGGAAGAGGAAATGTTGGTGCCCGAAGATACTTATCTTACTGCAGGGATCCATATAGGTACCCAGCAAAAGGCAAAGGACATGGAACCCTTTATCTTTAAAGTTAGGGATGATGGTCTATTTGTATTAGACGTCGATCAAACAGAGGAAAGGATAAGGAGTTTGGCTAAGTTTCTCTCCAGATACGATCCTAAAAGGATATTACTCGTTTCCGCCCGACAATACGGGAAGAGACCTATCGAGATGTTTTCTGATGTTGTAGGAGCTTCGAGCATAGCCGGACGTTTCATACCTGGGACATTAACTAATCCATCGCTAGACCATTTTATCGAACCGGAAATCCTACTGGTTGTAGATCCGTCTGCGGATCGTCAGGCGGTTAGAGAAGCCGTAAACGTTGGTATTCCAATCGTGGGATTGGTCGATACAAACAACATGTTGAGAAATGTAGACTTCGCTCTTCCAACAAATAATAAAGGTCGTAAATCACTAGCTCTTGTTTTCTGGTTATTGGCGAGAGAGATGAAACTGGAAAAAGGAGAAATAGACGAGAGAGACGATTTCGACTATGAAGTAGAGGACTTTGAACAGAGTCTTTGAAAAAAGTTTTTAGAGATCAATAAAGTCTAACTGTCTCTAGATTCCTTGGTGCTCTAGTTTTTATACCGTATTTCTTATAGATTGTGCTAGCTAGATTGGTGGCTTTGCTCTCCTCACCGTGGCTTACCAATACTCTTTGGGGGTTTGGTTTCATCTTACTTATATAATGAAGAAGTTGTATCCTATCGCTATGTCCGGAAAAACCTTCACAGGTATAGATGTTTAATTTGATAGGTATATCAATCTTTTCTCCTTTTTCTGTCATCGTGACTTTGTCATAGTTTTTCTGGATCTTATTGCCCAATGTGCCTTCTGCCTGATAACCTACAAATATCAAAGTTGCTTCAGGATCATCGCCCCAAGCTTTGAAATACTCGAGGACCGGACCACCATTCATCATACCGGCCGTAGCCAATACGATAGCGGGATCATCACTATCACAGATATCTCTCCTGTCATCCATACTTCCAACTTCTTGGAAACAATCCGCTAAGAAAGGATTCTCATCTTCGTGAAAGATCTTATTTTTTAGTTTGTTATTCAAAAATTCAGGATATGCGGTATGTATCGCTGTAGCCTCCCATATCATCCCATCTAGATAAACTGGAGTCTCTGGAATGTCACCTTTTCTCATCGCTTCTTCTATAACTAGCATCACTTC
>CAZRWG010000028.1:0-2100 GCA_964603805.1 uncultured Thermoplasmata archaeon | reverse complement strand
CTTCCTGAGATCTACCGACCGCAAATACTGGGATGATGACTTTTCCGTTCCTATGATTAAGTGCTTGATCGAGGATATCTTTTAGCTGTTCTACGGCGTCTTTTCTACTGGGTTGCAGGTCTTCATATCCTCCGTAAGTGGATTCAACTATTGCAGTCTCCACTCTAGGAAACTTATTAGTAGCCTGGTTGAATAGCCAAGTGTCATCGTATTTGATGTCACCAGTAAAGGCAACGTTATAATCTCCATCGCCAATATGCATATGGGCTACAGCAGAGCCAAGTATGTGGCCAGCATTGTGAAGAGTGAGTCTTATATCCGGGGCGATATCCGTGGTCTCTCCATATTCTAAAGGTATAGTCCTCATAACTTGTTCTCTCACATGTTTGGATTTAAAAGGAGGTTCTTTAGCATCGCTGACACTCACTTTTATGTAATCCAACTGAAGTAGAGCTGCGAGATCTCTTGTCGGAGCTGTACAGTAAACGGGTCCTTCATAACCATATTTATAAAGTGCAGGGATAATACCACTATGGTCAAGATGGGCATGGGTCAAAACAACTCCATCGATCTCTTCTAATGGAAGTAATTCAGGGGCGTTCAAGTAAGGTGTGCCTTCACCATTCTGATTCTTTGCAGATGGGTTGATACCACAATCTACGAGAACTTTACTGTCACGTGTATGGAGCAGATGGGCTGATCGACCTACCTCTCTATAACCGCCTAGAGCGGTCACTCTTCCAAAAGTTTCTCCTTCCCTAGTATCTCTATTTATCTTTCTTCCAACCTCCTGCAAGAATTTCTTTCTCTTATCCCTCACCTTTCTCAAAAATTCTCTAGTATCTTTCACGGTTTTTGATTTGATAGGAGGTGTTCTTATCACATCAACGGCCCAACCAGTTTCTCTTTTGATCTCGTTCAAAAGTTTTCCTTCTTTTCCGATAGCTATACCTGGTGCCTTGGCTTCAATAGTCACTTCTCCGATATCCTCCTCAAAGTACATATCGGTAATTTCTGCTTCTTCCGGTACTAATTCTCTTATCTCTTTTTCAACTTCCTCTGGATCCTCCAAAATCGAAGGATCTGGTCTAACAGTTACTCTTCTTTTCAGTCTTTCTGCCAATTTTTTAACTGTGTCAGCGTCTTCGGTGAATTTTTCCATATCCTTAGTGTAGATCACTATAACTGAACCTTCAAACTGTATGTCTGTTATTCGAACTCCACCCGGCAGTATATCCCTAACCGCTTCTTTTGCTTCGTTTAAAACATCCTCAACACTCATAAAATCCACTTTTTTCTGATTTATTTCTCCTAATTGTCAAGTATTAACCATAATTTCCCAGATAGGTATTCGTTAGCTGTCATTTGCTGTCAAGCTACAAGAAATTACACATCAGCAGGTAAATTAAATCTAAAATTAAAGGTTTTTATATTTATAACGCGGGAAGGTTTTTTTGCTCCCTCACTTTTGATATTATTTCATTCAATTCCTCTTCATCGAGATAATCAAATCCTTCTTCCGGAGTTATCGTAGCAACGTTAACACCATCACCTGAGGCTGAATCTCGACTGCTGGATACCAACAGAGAAAGAACCGCAAGTTCCACACCTTCCTCGATATCCATACCCTTCTGGTAATGATCTTCTAACACGCCATATACAAATTGGGATCCAGACCCTTCGGCCACGTAATCATCAGATATGGCACCGCCCAATGCATCTATTGAATAGACCTTACCGCTTCCATCAGGATCGACACCACCCAATACTAGACCAACGTAGTAAGGCATCATCCTTCTACCCATCATTATATTTGAAAGTAAAGTCGTCGCAGCTTCAACGGAAATTGTTTTGTTTCTTTTCAATTCATAAAGCTCAACTTCGGAGCTCAAATATCGTGATAAAACTTGACCGTCACCTACCAATCCAGCAATGTTCAATCCTATATTATCGGTAATCTCGAATAACTTTTTAGTATCCTTATGTGAGATCATATTCCCTTTGGTAGCTCTTTTTTCTGTAGCAAGAACTACTCCGCCTTCACAGACCAAACCTAGTGTGGTTGTACCTTTCTTGTTATTTTTCTCATCCATAATTTCA
>CAZRWG010000027.1:0-9043 GCA_964603805.1 uncultured Thermoplasmata archaeon | reverse complement strand
TCCTAAGGCCGGATTTTCAGTATGAGTGAAGTTTACGTATGGAGGAATTTTTTCAGATTTCACTGAATATTCTGCATCAAAATTAGGATATGAAGTTCTGATAATTTTTTCTATTGAAGCATCAGGCAGATACCTCTTAACTAATCTAAAATCATCTATCGAAATATTGCCTGAGCCCTCAGCTAATCTTAAAGGTTCGATAGAGCTTGACAGTGAACTGAAGTCATCGAGATTAAAAGTGGTAGTGTTTTTCTCCAACGAACTTGATGCTTCGAAATTTTTCAGTGTAACGTTTAAGAATTCTTCTTCATATCTTAGAGCGAAAAACTTCCAACCCGATGAAAATTTCATTTCGGTAGAAAAGGTATATTTTTCCCCAGAATTCCAAAGTTCTATTTCTATTTCATTTTCGTTCAACAACACACCCCAAGAACCTTCTTTTCTCATTAAATAATCTCCGTCTCCATAATCATCTTCATTTAATAATGTAGTTACGGTGAAATCTTCAGTACCACTGGTAACGTTGAGAGTAGAAGAATGATTCACCACTATTTCACTATCTTCATCCTCAAAACTAACATAATTTCCATATCTACCGTGTGCTTTTTGGGGATCATGTACATCTCTACTCCAATTTCCTTTTAGTTCTCCTTCATTTGACTCACCGCTTCTATCTGTAACAACACTATCACTCAAAGAACCATCAAATCTATAGTGTAGACAATGCCAAGATTCTATCACCTCTTGTTTTTCAACCAAAACTATTGTTGAATCCTTAGTGCTAAAATCAGGATCTATTTGATTTGCAGCATAGGTCTTCTTATCTAAAACACTCCTTTCTTTAGACCAATCATCATCCGAGGATTCGATTATCGTAGGAACCGCGTTTACACCTTTCTGAAATACGTAATATTTATTCGTCTCATTAACGTGATGACTAAGTCCCGTGGCCATTTCACCTGAGTTAATAGATGTATACTCATCAGGTACAACTCCCGCCTCTAGAACTTTTCTCCTTATCTCAGTATGATTTTCAACCCAAGTGGTCACAAAATTTCCGTTTTCCTTCGAAAGTATCTGATGGGAAGTAGTATTCGGCGTCTCTCTGATAACTTTTTCTTCACCATCTATTGGAACAAAAATGGTTTGGTTATAGCATGCTTCGTCATATATTCCATCCGTATCTTCTATAGTACGTGTATAGACTATCGCAATTGCATCTTCTAAAAATTCTATAGAAGGTCTAGATGATTGAGGTAAAATGTCTTCTCTCTCCAATACTTCTATCCAACCCCCTTCTTTTTGCTTCAAGATACCTATATTTCCTTCAAAGCTTGAAGAAGATTCAAACATGTCCAAAGTTGGATAACTAGATCGATAAACGACATGTATTTTGTTTTGGTCGTCTACCTCTACATCAAAACTATTTATAGCCTGATCTTCAATAGAATAGTTTAATTCTAAATCAGACCATTGCCCATCCCACAATTTACCTCTTAGTGTATCATTCGTATAATAGTCTTCTAATTCTTCTACATCGTCAAACTCTTTCGGTCTTTCTTCTATCTCCTTATATATCAAGACTATTTTTTCATCCATTGAAATTAGCTCAGGTTCAAACGCCATGTTTCCATCGGTCGTAATAAGTTCTACCGTATTTTTCCATTCGCCATCGGAGAACTCCTGCATAAATAAGTCAGACTGAACCTCATCCTTTGATTCTTTTGAGAGTTCACTCCATACCGCAATCCCTTTTTCCCCATCTATAGAAGCTATCTGAGGATCTGCTCTTGGACCTACGTTTTTTCTTTCCAATATTCCTGTTGAATCGAACTGTCTCATTTCTTCATCCAAATCATAATCTCTTGTTGCCAATGTATCTCTAGTGAAAACATCGTTTTCAATAGGACTAGTTCCATTCATTTTAATCATAGAAGTTGACTCCTCCGTACTGTACAGTTCCCATTCTCTAGTTCTCGACCACAATCCCCAACCTGCTGAAACTTCCACTTCAAATCTACCAGCATGATTAATACCGGTATCCTTGGAGGGGAGCTCTAGACCTACTATCACTTCTAGAACTAATTTACCTTCCACTCTAGCTAGTCCGGCTCCTACTTCTCCATAAGGTCCTCCTCCAAAATTCAATAAGAACTCTATCGGAACTTCACTATCACCGGGATCTAATGAAAGACCGCTTTCATAGCCATAATCTAGAGCACCGACCTCGTACTCGACGCCAATCTCACCTCCGATCTCCGCTGTCAACCCTACCTCTGCAAACCCTATGGATTTCAAAGGGATGTCTATTTGTATACCAGCACCGACTTCGATTTCTAATTCACCTAAAACGTTTATACCCTGTTTTTTAACAAGAAGATCGACGCTGATGCCTGCTGAAACTTCCATTTCTGGATCTGCTGCATAATCAAAAGAATTGCCCAATTCCCCATCAAAGCTGTCTATACCCATTTCATCTTCGTCTACATCGGTATAGAATTCGATCAAAGTGGTTTCGAAATCAAGATTATTATCGAACTTTATTTCTCTATCAGGGAATAATTCCAATTCGAAACCATAATCACCGCCAAAAAATCTCTCAAGATCTTCAAGTATATCTAATTCAGGTGTACCCGATATGTCAATTTTATCCAATGCATCCCTAAGCCCATCTTCGTCATCGATCTCAGGTATTTCGAATCCGACCTCCCAACCTATGTAATCTCCATCCTCTTCAATATTATCTATTTCGAGATTATCACCGAAAAATGCATCAAGTAGATAAGGGAACCAATCAGGTGTATCGATTATCTCTACTTCCTTCTCATTCTTTAATCGAATCTCGTGAGGGGTATGCAAGGGACTTTCGATCTCATCTCTGTATTTGTTGTAAAGATAAGGTACGACTTCAACCTTGGTATCTTCTCGAGAATCGCTGACGTTAAAAGTCTCCTCCCAAACTTTTTTGTTTTCTTCTATAGCAGGATCATCTACTGTTTTATTCTTTTCAAGGAACTCAAACTCAACTTGTTCGTATGGTAACACTCCTTGAGCTCTCAATTTATATGTGTTTTTTAAACTGCCCTCACTAGCTAAATCCTCAAAAGGACTTTTATCTTCTGGTAAATGGAAAAATTTTTCCTCTGATCCACTCTCTTCATAAGTAGAAATCAAATCTAATTCCCCTAGGACCCAAGCGCTCTGAAGACACCGCCGCTTATCTCCATTACCGTTTTCGTATTCTAATAAAACATTTTTCAAACCGACTTCATCATACTTTTTATACATTTCTTCCTTAAAATTGTGATCTTCCCATCTTGGTCCTTCATTCGGATCGTAATCTAGATCCCATCTGACCTCATATGGCCCGTCTTCATCTTCTTTGAAGGGTAATAAACCTTCTTCAATAACACCATATTCGTTTGCTTTTTCTAAACTTCTTTCGTAAGAAAAATACCGCGCTCTAGTTTTTATTACAGAAGAATTATCCCCGACACCTTTTCTGTTTACAGCAGCCACTCTGTACTCATAAGTTTTTGTTTCGTTTTCCACCGCTATCCCATCTCTATAAGATAGTCCTGTAACATTACCAATCTTTTCAAAACCATCTCCGATAGATCGATAAACGTGATATCCCAAAATATGGTCTCCCTGCGTCTTTATACCATCATATATAGGAGGTTCCCATTCCAGTATCACATCCCCGTATTCAGACTTGGTATTGAAGGACTCAGGAGATAGAGGGGTCCTATTTTTAAAAAAATAACGCGCATGTCTTAAATCCCCTTTGTTCTGATCATAATAACTTATATGCGTTTCTGCCTGGCCTATATAATCAAGGGAAGTATAAGACCCCACTCTACCTTCAGTATCTATTTTAACGTTTTTCCACTCACCATCCTCTTTTACCGCTAATCTTAAGTTTTCCTCACCCCATTCGTGATAACTTATGAGAGGATCACCAGCACCATAGAGTTCTATAGAAGTGTAAGTTCCGGAGGGATCGGCGGGAGAAATTTCTTCAGATGTCCATACTCCACTCATAGATCTGGTCACGTATTTTAATCGTTTATTTTCATCTGTCCACTCGTAACAGGATATATGGGGTCTATCGTTCTTATCCAATTCAAGAGAAGTGTATTTTCCAACCAATTCTCCAGCTTCTTCAACAGTTTGGACTTTCCATTGAATGGATTCTTCTATGACACCCTCAGCATATTTTAAATCTCTTCCTTCCCAATCATAAAAGCTTATATGTGGTTTTGAATCGCTGTCTAAAGCGAGGGAAGTATGACTACCTAGTTTTTCACCATCATCGGTCACTGTGAAAGTTCTCCACCCATCATTATCTCGCTCGGCGTATCTTAAACTGCCATGGAAGGACTCGTGGTAACTCACTCTTGGATCATCATATTCATCCAATTCAAGGGAAGTATATCTTCCCACATCGCCTTTGTCATCTATCACTTCTGTATTTATTATCCTATTATTTTCAGCACACCAAATAGTGTACTTTAATTGTGTATTCGTTGCATCATAATAGGAGATATGAGCTCTATTTTTTCCGTCGATCTCAATTGAAGAATATTCACCAACTTTCCCTCTGCGGTCTATTGTCCATATTTCCCAATCCTCTTCAGGTTCGTTCATATCATTTTGAGCTATCTTCAAAGCTTCTAAACTTTCTGAGTAATAGCTTATGTAGGCAACTTTTTTTTCTCCAAATTCAACTACATCTATAGAAGTGTGTTTTCCTACGTTCTGTGACTCATCGACAATATCTAAGAACAATCCTTCTCTATCACTAGAGAGTGTTGCAATCTCTGAGAATTTTGAAGAAGTGGAAGAAATATTACCATTTTCATCATCAACTTCATTACGGTCAATTTCATGAGTGTGAAAAGCCCCTGTTAATATAGTAGTCAAAATTATCAAAGATACGAAAATTGTTATCGTTAACTCAAACTTTCTTTTTGATCGTATTAACTTATCCATCTTTATGCCTCAAATTATACCTTACTAGAAGATAGGGTTTTCAAACTGTTGTGATATATAAAAATTTTGAATTTTCTTAATAAATAAAATTTTAAAATTTTCTAGTAAACTACATCAAAAAAATTTTAAGATCGCTTTCTCATCCACTAATATGGGAAATAGATTAAAAGGTAAGAAGGCCTTAGTAACTGGAGCTTCTAGAGGGATAGGTAGAGCTATCGCAGAGAGATTTTCTGAAGAAAATGCAATTGTTGGTATTAATTATAAGTCTAGTGATGAGAAAGCTCAGGAAGTACTGAATATTGTAGAAAAGAATTCAAAGGGAATGTTATTGAAAGGGGATGTTAGTAAAGAAAAAGAATGCAAAAAAATGATATCTGATTTTGTCGGGGAATTTGGCGGCTTAGATGTCTTGGTTAACAATGCTGGTATCTACAAAAGGAAAAGTCTAGAAGAAACTGATATCAATGATTTTGATGAAACGATGGATGTGAATGTAAAAGGACCGTTTATGCTCTGCAAATTTTCCTTAGATCATCTAAAAAATTCAAAATCCGGGAGAATTATCAATATGTCTTCGCAGTTAGCATTCAGCGGTTCAGACCACGGTACCTCGTATGTGATCAGCAAATCCGCTTTATTGGGATTGACCCGAGCGCTCGCTTTAGAGTTGGGACCTGAAGGGATAACAGTCAACGGTATAGCACCTGGAACGATAGATACCGATATCATATCGGGTTATTCTGAGGAAAAAAAGCAGAAAAGGGCTGAAAGTATCCCGCTTAAAAGAATTGGACAGCCCAAAGATATAGGAGATACCGCTGTATTCTTGGCTTCTGAAGAGGGAAATTACGTCAATGGTGAAGTAATAGGTGTAAATGGAGGCTCTACCATCCATTAAAACGATGAGATAAGATGATAAAAATATATAAAAGAGCAAACTATAGTGGTAATCCGAGATAGTGGTGATATATTGGTCAAAAAAGCTATAGTACTAGCAGCAGGCGAAGGAACTAGGCTTAGTCCGATAACAAAAGCCATACCTAAGGAGATCATCAGGGTAGGAAAAAATCCAGCAATCGAGCATGTTTTGAAAGTCCTGAAAGCTGGCGGTATCGAGGACGTTCTCCTTATCATAGGGAGGAAAAAACACGCTATAATCGATTATTTAGGATCTGGAGAAAGGCTCGGACTTAAAATATATTACAGGATGCAGGAAGAACCTAGGGGCACGGCACATGCTGTATCTTTAGGTGAAGATTTTATCGGTGATGACGAAGACTTCGCGATAATGTATGGTGATAATTATTTCACTCCATATGAGACCATGGATGAAATAGTAAAATTTCATAAAGAAAAAGACGGTGGAGGCACTTTAGTTTTACATCCAGTCGATGATCCAACCAGATTTGGAGTAGTCGATATAGATAACAATAACGAGATCCACGGAATGATCGAGAAACCTAGTATGGAAGAAGCACAGCCTTACAAGGTAAAAGATCACTGGCTAAATATCGCCGGATTGATGATAGTTAATTCTGATATTTTTTCCTACATCGAAAAGACCGAACCTGGTAAGAAAGGAGAGATATGGCTGACTGATTCTATAGAGATGATGAGAAAAGATGGAAACAGATTCTACGGATACAAATTTGATGGTAAGAGATTCGATATAGGTACATTTGAATCATTAAGAGAAGCGGATGAGCTTGAATTAGAGAGAAGAAAAGAGAATGATCTTTAAAATACGGGAACCCAATAAACTAACACAATAAAGACAAGTGCTGAAGCACATAATATTGTGGCTAACACTCCAACTTTTGTCATCTCAAAAGTTTTGAAATATCCAGTCTTATAAGACAGAGCATTAGGAGGAGTATTGGCGGGTAATAAAAAGGCCATACAAGCGGCCATGCCCGCCACTGGGGCTAATAGGATAGGATCTATCGCAAGAGTTGTCGCCAACGATATTGAAACCGGAACGAAAGTACTAGAAGTGGCTGTTAAACTAGAAAATAAAGTTATACTGAAGGCAGTGATGAATGCTACAGTTGCAACGATGAGCAAAAGATTGGCATCTGCCAAAAACACTTCCATATGATCCGTTATAATACCGATTACTCCTTCTTGATATAATCCTGAACCTAGGGCGAGACCGCCACCTACTAGTACAAAAACACCCCAACCGATCTCGTCAGATGCCTCCTGCCAATCAAGAACACCAATCCCTGGGAAGATAAACATCATGGAAATGAGGAGCGAAGCTATATATATCCAATCTGCTGGAAGTGGCAAAATAGCATCAAGGGGATCAAGAAGCCACATGATTACAGCTATCGAGAAAAGTATGATGACATGTTTTTGTTTCCAAGTGAGTTTTCCCATCTCAGTAAGTTCTCTCTTTATATCTTCTGTACCACCTTTGATCCTCTCAACTTCTGGTTTATAAATGGTTACCATTAGTTTCCAGATAATGGGTATAGCAATCAGTATGACCGGTATTGCTCTGATCATCCAGCCTCCAAAGGATATATAGATACCCTCTTCCCTCAAAAAACCTAATGTTATCGGAACGGGAGGCGTTCCGACAGGAGTACCCATCCCTCCTAGGTTAGCCGTAAAAGCGATACCGATCACCATGGCTTTACCCATATTCGTCCCCTTTGGATCATCTATCGCCTTTTTTAAGACCCCGATACCTATAGGAAGCATTATTGCAGTCGAAGCCGTATTCGAGATCCACATCGAAAGAAAAGCTGTTGCCACCATCACACCTAGAATAAGATTGTCCGTCTTTTCACCCATGAAAGAGATAAAGCTAAGTCCAATCCTTCTATCTAGATCATATTTTTTGAGTGCTCCAGCGATGATAAATCCTGCTAGAAGCAAAGTATTAACTGGCGTGGCTATATATGCGAGGCCTTCTCCAACAGAGTGGATCCCAAATATTATCTGAAGTAAGATGACTAGTAATGCTGTCACGGAAATAGGAAGAGCTTCAGTTATCCATAACGCTGCCGCTGTGAAAGCGATAGCTATCATTATTTTTTGGTTAGTAGTTAAAGGCAAAGGTAATAGAGTGAAAATCGAAGCTATTATAAAGGTGATTATTATAATCATCAATTTTCTATTAAACTTGATCATTTTTTTTTTCTCCTAGTTTTTCGATTTTCTAGCTTTGATTAAACTTCGATTTTATCGAGCGTAGGAAAGAGATGTTTAAAAAATTTTCTTCGTTGATATATCACCTTTTAACGTCAAGCTATCAGAAGGCCCAATATCCTAGCGAATATGACCATCCCTATCAAAGCGAATGGATAAGTAGAACCATATCCCGCACCGACATCTTCAGTTCCGGTAGATTTTATAGCAGCTCCAAGTCCAGGTGTTGAAGTCATACCTCCTGTGATGGCACCAGCAGTTACGATCCAGTCAAGGTCCCAGATCCCTCTAAGAAGTATAAGACCTGCAGCTATAGTTCCAAATCCAACAAACAGAGTTATCAGTATCAGTTCTATACCAACCGCAAATACAGCTTCTACGAATCCTTCACCTCCACGTATCCCCACAACAGCTAGGAAAATCGCTAGTGTCAATGATCTTATCCCAGAAAGCACTTCGTGAGACATCCTTGTGTTTATGGGACCGATCTTTCCAATGTATCCAACGGCTAAGGCTGCAGGTAGGATCCCTCCAGTTATACCTAACGTAACGTTCCCTAGCGGTCCTAGAGGTATCGGTATCTCTCCTAGGATACCACCTAAAACCACTGCTAAAGCAAATCCTCCAACACTGAAAGTAACGGTTTCTCGAGTCACTTTTTCTTTTCCACTAGACGTAGCTGATTCGATACTCTCCTTGAACTTTCTTTTTTCTTCTTCTATATCTATATCTCTAATTCGGGGCCAGAATTCTTGCAGAAGTATGACCATGATCACACCAAAAGGATAAGCTACAGAATATCCGATGGTTATCCTTTCACCTATGTCTTCCGTGACACCTTCAAGTTGTGCTCCAAGACCGGGTGAACTGGTCAAAGCCCCGGTAA
>CAZRWG010000026.1:0-9347 GCA_964603805.1 uncultured Thermoplasmata archaeon | reverse complement strand
AATGCGATCTTCCCGTCGGCTGACATTGCAACATTTACCAAGACTTTCGGTTTCAACATAACACCTCATCAATATCTTATCTCGATCTCGCTTTCTTTTTCTACAAGTTCTACCTTATCTTCTAAAAACCGGTTCACCAACCATGCATTCGTTTCGAGATGACCGGTCAATTCTCTAGTAGTCAAACAACCACGATGGTCTGAAAGAGCTAGAAAAGGTATGAGTTGATCAGCGGCATTCGGATCAAGGTCTACTCCGGATTCAATATCATTTTTCAAAGCTTTGGCGGCTTCTTCACCGACCTCTTCCGCCGGAACCCCCTTCTCTCCGAGCACACCTCTTCCAAGCACTTTTCCCCCTCGAGTCCATATCACTATTCCGGTTCCTGGACTTGCCGACTCGTAATCCTGTGTTGAAATCGAAGTCTCTAATTCAATAAACTCTTTCAAGACCTGCTTCTTCATCCTCTCAGCGATATGTTCGGGCAATTCACTAACGAAAGCTCTGCCTTCTATCCTCTCTATTCCTTCAGACATAGAAATAGCTTCGAGTTCACTCGGCCTGATCGTAACTTTGACTTTTCCTCCACCTTTTGGATAATGACCTCTTTTGATCAATTCAGATTCTACATCTGCGTTCATACGCCTAAGAAGTTCTAAAAAAACGTTCTCGAAGTAATCGTATGGAGGCGACCATTTCACGTCGGTTCCTCCTCTCACCTTCAGAGTTATCCCACCATCAGCTTTCAAAGCAGGAGGTATCAAAGCCTGAAGAAGTAAAGTGACGCTTCCCGCTGTTCCTATATCGAAATTGTAAACCCCGCCCTTTATCTCGCCGGGCTCAAAGATGATCTCGGTCGAACTTTTTTCTACACCCTTTGTTCGAGCTCCACATATCTCAGAAGCCGCTTTGATCGCCATCAAATGTTGGTGAGAAAGACCGGGATTTGGTCTATTCGCTCTTATATCATGAACTTTTATATTTTGACCATTCACCATAGATAAAGCTAGTGCTGACCTCAAAATCTGGCCACCACCTTCTCCATAAGAGCCGTCGATCTTCAACATACTGCTCAAATGAGATTCATTTAGATTTAGTTTTTTTCCCACGACACATTTAAGTACATTTTTCCCAATTATAGTAATTGGTGATTATGCATGGTTAGAAAACCGGCGGTCGCTGGACAGTTTTACCCCGGAACTGAAAAGAGCCTTAAAGACAAGATAGAGGAATGTTTCAAGCATGAACTCGGACCTGGCTCAATACCTTCAAATGTAGGCGATAAGCGAGAGTTAAAAGGTCTAGTATGCCCTCATGCCGGTTATACATATTCAGGGCCTATAGCTGCTCACTCCTACAGCGCTCTGATAAAGGATGGCTTTCCAGAGAGTGTTATAATCTTAGGTCCTAGTCATCAGGGAATCGGTGCTGGAGTCGCTATAGCTGAGGAAGCCTACGAAACTCCGCTAGGTGTCGTTAACTTAGACCAAGAATTGATCAACGAATTGACCGACGGGTTTATTCAAAAAGACGATGTCGCTCATTCAAGAGAACATTCCATAGAAGTCCAGATGCCTTTCCTGCAGTATTTTTCCGATTCATTCAAAGCCGTTCCTATATGTTTCAATAAGCAAGATCTCAAGACAGCGAAGAAACTCGGTGAAAGGCTGAGAGAAGTCACAGAAAATAAAGATGTTGTAATTATCGCTTCGAGTGACTTCTCCCATTACGTCTTGAAAGAGAATGCGGAGAAGAAAGATAAGATGGCGATAAAGAAAATATTGGAGAACGATCCTGAAGGTCTCTTCGAGACCGTTAGAAAGGAGAACATATCTATGTGTGGCTACGGTCCTGTCGTCTCCATGATGATAGGCTCAGGAGGGAGTAAAGGAGAACTTTTGAAATACGCGACCAGCGGTGACGTTACGCCTGCAAGAGAAGTCGTTGGTTATGGAGCTATATCATTCAAGTAAATCATCTTTTTCTTTTCGCACGATAATCCTTTATGGAACAGGAGAACACGTTTCGACAGGTACCGCATTCTCTCGGACGTGTGAAGCAGCCGCTCTGTTCTGCGATCTCTCCCGCTATTTTTGCTCCAGGTTTCTCTTCTTTATCTAGATCGACTTTACCTTTAAGACCGGGCCTTCCGCTCCAGCTAACATTTTCAAGACCAGTTTTTTCAGCTTTCTTTACCGCATCTAACATATCTTCTTTTTTCGCTCCCCCATAATTCTCCATAACGAAGTTAGGTCGAAAAGCGAGAAAGTTGAGAGGTAATGTTTCATCGATTTGAGAAAGAAATTGAGCTAATGGCTTTACATCCTCCTCATTGATAGATGGTATGAGTAGATATCTGAACTCCCATAGTTTTTCTTTCGCTTCTTCCCCGATTTTTTTAGCGTTCCTTAAGACTGGTTCCACAGGCGCGCCTGTCAATTCTCTATGTATCTCATCTTGAAAAGCCTTGATGTCAAAAGTTATAGAGTCCACGAGATCGATAACCCGATTTAATGAGCTAGTGGTCATGAAACCATTGGTATCGTAATTTATTTTGATATCTGAGTCCAATTTTTTGGCCTCTTCAACCACTTTTTCTATATAAGGCAGGCAAGGCGTTGGAGAACCACCGCTGAAGAAGATCCTGTCAGCTCCGATTAGTTTTCCTCGCGGGGAATTTATTTTCGAGACAGCTTCTTTGGCAAGTTTTTTCGGTTTTACATACCCTCTCACTCTATTTTCTTTTTCTGGAAAGTGAGCAATCTCCCAGTTCTGGCAGTTCAAACACCTAAAATTGCATCCGGCCATAAATACAGTATAACTCTGTGGAGGTGCGGGATGAAGAGTTGTTGAAGCTACCTTCGGCTTCTCAACCATGCATACTCCTAATTCACCTTTAAACCTGTTAACTCCACACTTCCATTCGCAGAGTTCACAGTTCTCCAATTCATCTAAAAATTCCTCAGGCATGCGTACTAAAGATAAACCAAACGGAGGATAATAATCTTACTATATGAGACTCAGTAATCACCGATCCCTGTCTTCAATTCTCCTTCAGCAGAGTATTCACTCGGACTTTTGACATTTACCGATAAGCTGTCAAAATACTGATTTTCCATATCTCCCAACATCCACCATCTATTCATCCCGGAAAGCTCGATATATATTTCGATCTCAACCTCTTCGTCAGATTCATATATTATTTTAAGGGTGCCGGTATGATCGTAGTTGTAACATTTTTCTGGTTCTATATCAGTTGACTCACAATCTGTCTCTGTATAGTTTGCCTTACGATCCAAAACAATTTCGTTCTCGATAGGTTGCCGGGTATCTATCTCTTCATCTGTTCTCATAGATAAAGAGAGTGAAGAGTTCGAACCAGAGTAAATATGGTCGGCTTCGATAAGCAAAATGTTATCATCCTCGTATACCCCGATCGTCCATCCTCTTGGATTTGAAAAGGTACCTTCAGTGAGGTTTGAAGGAAATGGAACTTCGAGACTAACGTTGCTGATATCCCCATCCGGATTTATAACGACTTCGTATTCATACTCACTTGCCAAAGTGCTTTCCTTAGTAAAATGAGCCGCGCCGTAGGCCACCGACAAGATGATCATTATTGGTAAGATTATAGTTAATATTATCTTGATTGATGAGTCCATTTCTTTTGACCTCGATTTTTCTATACATCAGCTATTTAATAAATATTTTCGAATCTCCAGAAGAATATCAATAATCTTCGAAAAAGATGATTTTCGGATGAGGGAAAGTTTTAAATGAAAGGATATCCCGTTTCAATAAATCATGCATCCTACCGCAGGTATTTCTGGTTTCAAAAAGATGACTAGAAAAGACTGGGAAAGTATTATGGATTTTACTGTTTACCTCTCTGAAACCATAAGTGAACATATCAAAAGACCGAAAATAATTCGAAACTTTATAAGATCATCTCCAATTGAAGCTTTAGATATCGATCCTGGAACTTTATTCAAAAATCCAGAGAGCTCAAAAAAGAATAGAGAATTTCTTCAAGAAGAAAGAAAAAAACTCAGAGATTTAATAGAAAATGACTATGATCCAGAGATAGGCGATAAGATCAAGGGCGTCTTGATGTCGGTATGGGAAAAGACCATCAGCAAATCTAATACGCTGACGAGACTACAAAATGTAGGAAGAAGGATCTACGAAAGATTGATTCAAAATCTGCTTCCATTCGATTTTGCAGAGGAAGAAACTCCCATTTGGTCCGGTGAAGAAAAAAAGAAATCTATCGAGACCAAATTAATGGAACACTTTGAAGAAAAAATAAAGGAAAGTATGAGGAACAGGATACGGGCGAGGATGGAGCAAAAAATTGAGTAGATACCTAATATTTTTTACCCCATAAAAATCACTAAATTATTCTTTTGCCTTAACTTCTATCTCGAATATCAACGTTTCTCCAGCTAAAGGATGGTCTCCTTCTTCACCATACGCTTCTTCAGGAGGTATCTCTATTCTTTTTTCTTCACCCACTTCCATGCCTTTTACGCCTTCTTCAATGCCAGGTATCACTTGACCTTTACCGATTGTGAATCCTAGAGGTTCGTATTCTCTATCTTCGTCGTAAAATTCAGACTTTTTAGCCAACTCTTCGATAGAAGAGTCGAATATAGTCCCGTCTTTCAATTTTCCCGTATAATCCACTTTAACATGGTCTCCTTCTTTTACTGTCATGATCTCATCTCAGTAAAGTCGAACGACTCAAGAGTTATAGTCTTTTTCAATTGAAAAAACATTTCAAAACAACTTTAGACCTCGTTTGGTGCTTCTTCGGTAGGATACAACAATCTACTCCAAACAACATAAACGAGAATCACGAGGGAGATCGCAAATAAGTTCTCGAAAAAAAGATAAGCCAACACCAAACTGAAGGTCCAGATATAAAAATATTTCAAACCAAGACCTCTTTTTCTTATATCGAAAGTTAAAAAGAAGATAGCTATTAAACCAAAGATGAGATCTACAGCTATAGGGCCTATCTCCATACTGCTCTATTTCGCTATCGATATATATAGATGACGACCACTGCTTTTACATATTCTATGCTCGGGAAAGTTTTAAAGTAAGATATGAATATTGATAGGTAGGTATTCATGAGTACTATAAAATTGAAGCTGAATGGATGGGAAAAATCCATCACATTCTCAGCCTCTCATATTCTGCCGGGGCACGAGAAGTGTGGTAGAATACACGGCCACAATTATGCAATACATGTTAGAATCTCAGGCGAACCCAGCGAGAGCGGGGTAGTTTATGATTTTTTACCTATCAAGGAAAAATTGAGGGAGATAGCCGATCGATTGGACCACAGGATTTTGATTGCTTCAGGTATGGAGGAACTCAAGGAGGAGAGAAATGAAGTAAGGATCGATATAGGAGAGAAGAAATACATCTTTCCAAAAGAAGATGCACTTATCCTCGACATCGATCAAGTAACGGCTGAACAACTCGCTATGTATCTTTTGGAGAAGGTTATCGAAGAACTCGATTTTCCAGACAAAGTGAATTCTGTCGAGATAGGCGTTGACGAGTCTAGAGGTCAAGGCGCTTGGGCTAGGAAGGAGATATGATGGGAAAAGCAGTGGTTCTTCTTTCTGGAGGACTGGATTCTTCAACCACTCTAGGGATAGCTAATGTAGAATATGAGGAATTGCACGCTTTAACCTTCCTCTATGGACAAAAACATGATAAAGAGATAAGGAGCGCCAAGAAATTGGCGGAGCACTACTCGGTGATCGAACACAAGTTTTTGGACATCCCGCTTTCAGATATCGGAAGATCATCGCTTCTTCATGGTGGAGAGGAGATACCAGATCACGAAGAGGGTGAGATAGGAGAAGATATCCCTTCTACTTACGTGCCCGCTAGAAACATCATATTTCTTTCTTATGCTCTCTCTTATGCTGAGAGCATAGAAGCAGATGCGATCTACATAGGAGCGACTGCAAGAGACTACAGCGGATACCCAGACTGCAGACCTGAATTTTACGAAGCATTTGAGAAGATGGCGGCTAAAGGAACAAAAAGAGGAGTCGAAGGAGATCCGATATCCATCGAATATCCTCTCATAGATATGACCAAAGAAGAGATCATCAAGAAAGCTGATGAAATCGGTGTACCTCTCCATCTAACCTGGAGCTGCTATAGAGGAGAGGAAAAAGCCTGCGGCGAATGCGATTCATGCAAGTTGAGGCTGAAAGGTTTTAAGGAAGCCGGTCTTGAAGATCCAATAGAATATGTAGATTGATTCTTTGTAATTAAAAAGATGGTAGAGATATATGATCGGAGAAGCCGCACTCTTCGAACTCGGGATAATGATCGCTGCCCTCGCCATCGGCGGAAGTGTAGCTAAATATATCAAAGAATCAGATATACCCCTGTTCATATTATTAGGGATCGTTCTAGGACCTTACGGGATGGGTAGATACTGGAACTTCTACATAGGCGCGACTCCCACAGCCTATGAATTTATCGAGCTCGGAGCAGAACTCGGGGTCATATTTCTCCTGTTTTTCATGGGGCTCAGTTTTAGTTTGAAAAAATTACGAAGGCAAAGAGATGAAATCATTGGAGTCGGGACTTTAGATCTTTTGAATTTTGCTCCCGGTATCTTGATAGGGTATTGGTTCTACCAAGACCTCTTAGCGGCTTTTTTGATAGGCGGTATAGTTTACATCTCATCAAGCGCTGTCATAAGCAAATCTATTATGGACTTAGGATGGGAATCTACCCCAGAAGCTGATCGCATGCTTGGAGGACTGATCTTTGAAGACTTGGTAATTATATTCTATCTAGCGATGATGTCTTCTGTGCTTTTAGGTAATGGAGCTGATTTGAGAAGTATAGTTATCGATATTGGGGTCGCGATACTTTTCGTAATAGTTCTTTTAGGTATAATGCTTTTCAAACCTGGATTTTTCAATAAGATACTCGACACTGAATCGGACGAACTTTTTGTGCTCAGAGCGATCGGTATAATCGGACTTGTAGCTGGTATAGCGGTCGCTTTAGGACTGAGTGAAGCCGTCGCCGCTTTTTTCGTCGGTGTAGCTTTCGCAGGATCAGAGCACCTGTCCGAACTTCAGAAACACCTTTACTCTGAAAGGTACTTGTTTGGAGGTATCTTTTTCTTCTGGATTGGAATGGAAACTGATCCATTACTTTTCAGAGGTGTTGGAACTATACTGATCTTAGTCGTGATAGCTTCCAGCATATACAAATTTTTTACAATGTATTACGGGGCAAAGTTCTTCGATATGGGTCCTGAAAGTTCTACGAAAGCGGGTTTAGGTATGATAACTAGAGGAGAATTTTCACTCATCGTAGCTGCACTCGCTTCCGAAGCCGTTGGGGTTTATGATGTACCTTTGATAACGGAGACCATACCTGCATTTGCTGTTTCATACGTACTCGTCATGAGTATTCTCGGTACTATCTTGATGCAGAACGTGGAGAAGATAACTTCTTGGTTAGGATTAGACGAGGATTGAAAATATAATCCAATGAAGACAATCCAATCATTCAATTTCAAGCTCTTCAACATCTAGGGAAGATATTTCTGATACCCATCGAAAATGATCGATGTTCCGTGTCAACATCTTCTCGCTTTCTCTGATAGCGATACCTGATATCATGGAATCCTGTGGTTCTACCATTTTTCCTTTTTTGCAAAGCATACCGTCGATCCTTCCTCCTATCTCGCCTGCTGTACGGTCGAACTCATAGACTGCCCGAGCCGCTAATACATCTTCGATCTTCTCCTTTTCTTTTTCTGTTTTTTCTGCCTGTTCTATACCTGAGTATAACTCAAAATAAGAGATGGAAGTGATATTCACAGCTTTGTCTTCTTCTTCCAACTCTTCCACTTTTCTGACAGCGCTCTCTTCGCCTCTCATTATATCGATGATGAAACTAGTATCAGCTAGCATCTTCCATCCCCTTTTTGATTTCTTCTATCCTATCCCTAGTTTTCTCCCTTGCTTCCTTTATCTTTTCTTCTAGTCTATCAGCTTCATCCTCTGATAGGATGCCTGCGATCTCCATAAGTGATCTCTCCCTGGTAAGTTTATTAATGACATCTGTAAAGCTTTCATTTTCGTCCTTCCTAGACTTCAAGCGTTGGTAAGCTTCTTCAGAAATGGTTATCGTTTTCGAGCCCATAATTATACATGTACGTATGTGTATTTAAAAATTAGGTTTTGTTACTTAAATCTTCACTCCATCCCTCTCAACTTTCTACTGACTGCTTTCCATTTTCCAGTTTTAAATCTTATCAGGTTTACCAAGGCCGGGATGAAGAAACCACCGAGAATACCTACAAAAATAGCGATCAGACCGTAATCTAGAACAATACCAAATATGTAAGAAACTGGCAGAAGCCATCCATAGATACCCAATAGATTACCATAAAAAGGCCACCTTGTATCTCCAGCTCCTCTCAATGCTCCTCGCATTATCCTGTTTATGGCGTATCCTAGAACTCCGATAGCGTTTATGTATATGAAACGGGTGCTCATGAAGATTACGTCTGGCTCATCACTGAATAAACCAGAAATAGGCCTTGCAAAGACAGCCAATACGAAACCTATTGGTAGCATGACCGATATCGAGATCTTCAAGGTATCCCAGCCGTACAATTTCGCCTCCTCTTCTTTTTCCGCTCCTAAAGACTGACCAACTAAAGTGCTAGAGGCGGTTCCGAATCCCCAGGCGGGCTCCATCGCGAACAACTCCACTCTTCTTCCGACCTGATAAGCCGCAACTACTCCAGTGCCGAAACTGTCCAACATCCAAAGGAACGGAAATTGGCCTAAAGTTCTAGCCATCCTCATACCTAAAAGTGGAAGAGAAACTGAAAACAGTTTTTTTACCACAGAAGTGTCCCACTGTTTTCCTCTCAATTTGAATCTAACATTGTAATTATTGGAAAAGAGAAGTGCGAAGAAAATAACTGCCATGGAAATGTTGGTTATCAAAGTTCCTAGAGCTGCCCCAACAATACCTAATTCAGGAAATATACCTATACCGAAGATCAATAACCAATTCAAAACTATATTGAAGGGAACACCTAGCGCGCTAACATACATCGGCGTTACTGTGTTTCCAGAACCTGCGAATGCTCTAGCAGTGATCATAGAAAAGAAACGGAATAATAGACCGATCATCAGAACCCGTAGATAAGCTCCGCCTAAATCGATAACTTCAGGGTCAGAACTCAAAAGAGCTATCATCCCTTCAGCGTGAAACCAAGTGACAAGCATCAACGGTAGAGAGATCAAAAAGGCGAGCCAAACAGATTGTTTGAT
>CAZRWG010000025.1:0-9363 GCA_964603805.1 uncultured Thermoplasmata archaeon | reverse complement strand
TCCAAACGGTCAGTTGGATGCCCACCAAACAACACAGTGAAATATTTTTTCCTTTTGAGCTAAAATATGATAATAAGAAATGGAAGGGTTTTTTAGTCCTCATCGTCCTCCTCTTCATCAACTACCTCGTAATCCGCATCGACGTATTCTTCACCAGAATTGGTTTCTTCCCCTGAAGCACGACTTGCCGCAGCACCTGTTCCTGCACCACTAGTACCGGCGGCTCCCTGTTGACCTGATGCGGCTCCTTGACCAGCGGCTTGCTGCGCTTGATACATCTGTTCTCCAATTTGTTGGACCGTCTCTTCGAGTTCCTCTTTTCTCTTCTTTATCTTCTCGTAATCATCATCTTCAATAGCTTCCTGCAAGCTATCCATCTTTTCCTGTACCTCGTTCTTTATCGACTCATCAATCTGTTCGCCCATCTCCTCTAATGTTCGCTCAGTTGAATATACCATTTGTTGAGCTTCGTTCTTAGTACGTATCCTCTCTTTCTTCTTTTTGTCTTCCTCTGCGTGCTTCTCAGCTTCTTCTTTCATCCTTTCGATTTCTTCCTCAGACAATTGACTGGTAGCTTCTACGGTAATACTTTCCTCTTTTCCGGAACCCTGGTCCTCAGCTGAAACATTTAGAATACCGTTTTCATCCATCTGGAAAGTCACTTCTATCTTCGGTACTCCTTTAGGCGCAGGAGGTATTCCTGTCAAGGAAAACCTGCCAAGACTGTGATTATCCTTCGCCATAGCTCTTTCACCCTGGACTACATGGATATCTACGTTCGTCTGATTATCGGCTGCGGTAGTGAATACCTTGCTTTCCTCGGTAGGGATAGTAGTATTCCGTTCGATGAGCGTGGTTGTAACACCTCCAAGCGTTTCAACACCAAGGGAAAGAGGCGTGACATCTAGCAGAACTATATCGTCTTCTACATCCCCAGATATGACACCTGCTTGGATAGCTGCTCCGACTGCGACACATTCATCTGGATTGATCTTCATGTTAGGATCCTGGTTGAAGAAATCCTTAACGAAATCCTGTATCGCAGGCAATCTTGTAGAACCTCCTACGAGGATGATCTCATCTATCTCGTGAGGTTTGAGACCCGTATCTTCCATAGCTATGTTTACTGGTTCTTTAGTCTTCTCTACCAGATCTTCAGTCATTTTCTGGAATTCTGCTCTAGTGATCTCTAACTCGAGATGTTTAGGTCCGTCATCGTCCGCCATCAAGTAAGGTAGATTGATCTCTGTCTTCTGTGTGCTAGAAAGTTCTTTTTTGGCCTTTTCGGACGCTTCAAAGATACGTTGAAG
The DNA here is from genome assembly GCA_964603805.1 of uncultured Thermoplasmata archaeon. Classification (GTDB taxonomy): domain Archaea; phylum Thermoplasmatota; class Thermoplasmata; order Halarchaeoplasmatales; family Halarchaeoplasmataceae; genus Natronoplasma. Next base: position 8,053 of record CAZRWG010000025.1, on the reverse strand, counting down.
GGCTTCTCTATTATCACTGACGTCTATTCCTGTATCTTGTTTGAATTGCTCTACACAATGATCAACTATCCTTTGAGTCCAATCGTCTCCACCGAGATCCGTATTACCTGAAGTCGCAAGTACTTCGTATACGCCGTCGCCTACTTCGAGAATGGAAACGTCGAATGTGCCACCGCCAAGATCATACACTAATATGGTCTCTACGCTCTCTTTCTCTTCCATCTTATAAGCCATAGCTGACGCTGTAGGTTCATTGAACACTCGTTCTACTTCAAAGCCGGCTATTTCTCCAGCGTTCTTTGTAGCCTCTCTCTGAGGTTCGTTAAAGTAAGCTGGGACCGTTATAACCGCTCGATTTATTTCATCACCGAGATACTCTTCAGCATCTCTCTTGAGTTTCTGGAGGATCATAGCTGAGATCTGCTCTGGAGTGTATTCATCGTCACCTATCTTCACCTTATGATCTGTACCCATTTTTCTCTTGATAGACTCTATTGTACGTTTTGGATTCTTGACCGCCTGTCTCTTAGCCATCTCTCCAATAAGTCGTTCACCGTCATCCTTGAACGCAACAACCGAAGGTGTGGTTCTATCACCTTCAGAGTTTGGTATGATCGTCGGTTCTCCGCCTTCCATTATCGCCATCGCCGAATTCGTCGTTCCTAGATCGATTCCTAATACTTTTTCAGACATATTATACACCTTTGGATATTTACATAATCATTATTTTGCAACCTTTACCCTTGAAGGTCTAATAACTTCATCATTCAACTTATAACCCTCTTGAAATACTTCGATAATCTGGTCCTTTTCAACATCGTCTTTCTCTTCGGACTGAACACACTCATGATACATAGGATCGAACTCTTTCCCTTCCGCATCGATCTTCTTTAAACCGTGTTTTTCGAGAGTACTGAGAAATTTATTGAATATAATGTTGACACCTTCTCTATCTATGTTCTCTTCCTCATCTAATGCTCTCTCAAAATCGTCTAGTACTTCAAGAAGATCTTTCATCAAAGATTCGTTAGCCAATTGTCTGATCCTCTTTTTCTCTTTGATCATCCTTTTCTTGTAGTTATCGAAATCAGCCATCACTTTCTTCAGCGAGGATTCTAGTTCTTCTACTTCTTCTTGGAGTTCTTCCTTGGTGAGTTCTTCCTCTTCGACCTGTTCTTCATCCCCCGGTTCCTCGATTTCCTCCTGATCTTCTCTAGAGATGTCTTTTTCTAACTCCTCGGTCAGGTCTTCCTCTAACTTACTCTCGTCTTCTTGGACTTCTGATTTATCTTCCGACATGGTTAAACCCTTCAGTCTACTTCAGTCTATCTCAATTGATTGACCCATCTCTTCGGTTATTTTATCAAGTTCAACTTCAAGTACACCGTTGTTGTAAGTAGCGTTAGTTTCTTGAGGGTCCACTTTAGCCGGGAGCTTTATATTCTTTTTGTATCGCCTCTTACCTTCCACAGAAACTATCAAGAGATCATCTCTAACATTAAGATCGATGTCTTCCTTTTCAACTCCCGGGATGTCAACAGTGACTAGTACTTTATCTCCAGTATCTTGAACATCCGTCAATGGAGTCCATTCCGATTTTTCATCGCTCTCTTCATCACCATAGAAATAATCTCTTGCATTACCGAATTCATCGATCTTTGGTTTTCCGTCTGGCCCTTGTCTAATAGAAAATCCATAAACGAAAGGGTCTGTAGACGTTCTATTCCTCCTTTGAGACATCATCTTCTCGGCTATCTTCCTCATCCTCTCGAACTCTTCATCGATGTTCGAGAAACCGAACATGTCAGATAGACCAAACAGATCACCAAAGGGATCCCTTCTGCTACGATCTCTTCGATCCTTTCTATCTTCGTCTTCTTCATCGTCATCATAGTTTCCATAATTCATATTATCACCATATTTTTGTTTTTTCTTTCATATTTTTTAATATATCTTTGACTTCGTCCTCTCTAACATTGAAGTACCTAGCTATTTTTCGGGGATCAGTCACTCCCGAATCCAGAACATAATATAGTATTTTCCTTTCCTCATATCTGTCAAAATTATCGTGTATGTAGTTATATGCTTCAGCTAAAGCTTTCTCTTTCAATTTTAACAAGTATTTTCTCTCCTTTTCCAATCTTCTTATTTTTCTTCCGATGTTTTGGATTATCTTTCGATGGCCTTCGAGATAACCTTCTTCAACGATACCTTCTTTAACATTTTGTTCTATTTCCCCATAATCCTCTATCTCTTCATCTTTGAGATCCTCTAGTTCTGTATCGAAAAGTTGAGGTCCGAGGTCTATCCTCAAGGAAAATTCTCTATTTAAGGAGTATTTCTTAGTTGGCGGGCCACCTTTCTCGCTTTTGCATTTCTTAGACCTCACTAGACCTTTTTCTTCCAACCTATCTAGATGTTTGGAGATCGACTGTTGACTTGTATCAAGGTATCTAGAGATAGCTAAAGGATAATTTTCTTCCTTGCTTAATAATTCAAGTATCCTTCTCCTAGTTTGATTCTGGAGGAGTTGAATCATCTCGTCGAATTCTTTCTTTTCCATTTATCTCACACTCTTTTTCAATAAAAGAAAAAGGGGGAATTTCTGTTTTACTTTATATCTATTTTTTTGCCCTCTTTAACTTCGGTTTCCTTCTTCGGAAGATCGATCGTCAATATACCTTGGTCTAACTCGGCAGTAACTTCGTCCTGTTCAACCTCTTCAGGGAGAGGTAGCCTTCTGTAGAAAGACCTGTATCCTCTTTCTCTTCTTAGATAATCCTCGCCTTCTTCTTCTGTCTCCTCAGTGGTCTCAGCTTGGATTACCATACTGTCATCTCTGAGTTCGATCTCTATATCATCTTTTTTTATACCAGGAATCTCTGCCTCAATCAAGTATCTATCTCCTAGATCTCTCATGTCAAGTGCTGGTGCTCTCAAGCCCTCTTTTCTTCTTTCACGGAACGGCCTACCGAAGAACCTGTCTAACGTTCGATCTAAGTCCTCGAAGATACTGTCCATCTCTTGGAAAGGACTGAAACCTCTTGGTCCGGTTCTTTCTGCAAGCCTTCTATCTTTTCCTCTTCTTTCTTCTTCATCAGCCATATTTACCACCCCAATTTAACAACTCTTTGTTGTAATGTTTGCATTTAATAGTTAAGATTAAGTAGTATATAAAAGTTTTGTTGAGTTGACTGGTTTGATTAATAATTAAAAAAAGAATCGGTTTTTCACTCTTCCCGCATCTTGTAACTAAGCACCGAATCCCTTATCGCTTTCGTCTCGTCAACTCGTCCAACCGCCGTATTATGCGGAGCTTCTCCAATAACTTCCTCGTCCTCCTCTATTATCGATGCAACAGCTTCTGTAAATCCATCCAAAGTCTCTTTTGTCTCTGTTTCAGTAGGTTCGATCATCAGGGCTTCATCCACTAACTGTGGAAAGTAGATCGTCGGAGCATGGAAACCATAGTCCAAAAGTCGTTTAGCCAGATCGGTTGTTTTCAATCCTTTATCTTTCATCTTTTTGCCGGATAGAACGAATTCGTGTTTTCTCAATTCCCTGTAAGGTAGATCTAGGTAAGGTTCGAGTTTTTTTCGCAGATAGTTACTATTGAGTACAGCCCGTTCTGTTGCCTCTTCTAGACCATCTTTACCTTTCTTTTTTATGTATGTATAAGCTTTCAACAGCACTAGCCAATTACCATAGAGTCCTTTCACTCTACCTATACTGTTATCTAAATCATAATTTAAGTGATAACCCTCGCTATCTTTATCAACTATCGGCACCGGGAGATAAGAGGCAAATTCTTCGGTAACTCCTACAGGACCTGACCCAGGGCCTCCACCTCCGTGAGGCGTACTGAAAGTTTTGTGAAGATTGAAGTGCATTATATCGAAATTCATAGCTCCAGGATCGGTTTTTCCCATGATCGCATTCAAGTTTGCGCCGTCGTAATAAAGAAGGCCTCCTGCCTCATGTATTATTTCAGCTATCTGACAGGCGTCTTTCTCAAAAAGGCCTAAAGTGTTAGGGTTCGTTATCATGAAAGCTGCAGTATCATCTCCTACGGCTTCTTCCAATGCCTCGATATCTACACAGCCATCTTCAGATGGGATCTCCACAAGGTCATAGCCTAACATGGAAACACTTGCAGGATTAGTCCCATGAGCGGTATCCGGAAGTATGACCTCTTTTCTTTCTTCATCGTTATCTTTGTGATACTGATGGGCGATCATCAAACCTGTTATTTCACCGTGTGCTCCGGCAGCGGGTTGAAGACTTACAGAGTCCATACCTCCTAACTCAGCCAAGAGTTCCTGCAGTTCGTACATTATTTCTAGAGTTCCCTGTACCATATCTTCCGGCTGATATGGATGCAAGTCAGTGGCTTTAGAATGTGAAGCTATCTTTTCTGTAAATTTGGGATTGTACTTCATGGTACAGGAACCCAATGGATAAAAGCCAGTATCGATGCCATAATTCATCTGAGACAATCGGTTAAAGTATCTAACCACTTCATGTTTCGGTAGATCAGGTATTTTAGGTGCTTCTTCTCTCGCTATCGATGAAGGAAGAGGGTTATCTTCTATTTTTCTAGAGTCCGCTCTTTCCACTAAAAGAGCTTCATCGTATCTAGCCTGGCGATAATCAGAAGTCATTCGGCCACCTCCTCAAGGGTTTCCACTAACATATCCATATCTTCTGTGGTATTCATCTCCGTCACGGCAGTCAAAAGCATATCAGGTAGAGAACTAAAATTCTCTCTACTGTCTAAAGAAATTCCGGGTAAAACATCTTTTTCAACACATTTATCAAATATCTCTTTAGAATTTTCAGGAGTCTTTACGGTAAACTCCTTGTAAAACTCGCTATCGAAATAAGGTGCTTCAAAACCTTCAAGCTTATCTATCCTCTCAGCAAGTTCATGGGTTTTATCATAATTCTCCTTAGCTAGTTCTTCTAGACCTTTACCACCTTTGATATGAGTGTAAACAGCAGAGGCTAGAGCCATCAAGGATTGATTAGTACAAATATTGGAAGTCGCTCTTTCCCTTCTGATATGCTGCTCTCTCGTTTGTAGAGTCATGCAGTAAGCCCTTTTACCGTTTGAGTCTTCGGTTTCGCCTATTATTCTTCCTGGCATCTTTCTTATGTACTTTTCGTCTGAAGCAAAAATACCGACAGTAGGACCTCCATAGGAAGGCGGTATACCTAATGGCTGGCTTTCCCCAACCACAATGTCAGCACCCCATTCAGCCGGTGGTTTCATCAAAGAAAGAAATATAGGATCCGTTCCAGAAACAAGAATAGAATCTGTATCTTCTTTCAAATTTTTGAAAATTTCCAAATCATCTTCGATCACTCCAAATACATTGGGAGATTCTACATAGAAACCGAGAACATCTTCGCTTAATTTAGATTTTAGATCTTCTTTATCTATTTTCCCGCTTTCATCAAAGTCTACTTTTTCGATATCGATATCTTTTCCTCTCAGATAGTTTTTCAGTACAGGATCTTTTTCCCAATGAATATTCTTTGGAATGAGAAACTTATTCCCTTTTCTCTTTATACGAGCAGACATCAGGACAGCTTCAGCTAATGCGGTAGGATAATCATACATACTAGTGTTGACCGCACCCAGTCCAGTTAATTCAGCTATCAGACTCTGATATTCGAAAAGAGCCTGTAATAGACCCTGACTGATTTCTGCCTGATAAGGAGTATAAGAAGTATAAAATTCAGATTTTCCTATAATCTCTCCAACTGCTGCTGGTACATAATGATTGTAAATACCCCCTCCGAGAAATGAAGTCAATTCGTTTAGGTCCTTATTCTTTTCCAGTTTACTTTTTACCTCACTCATAACTTCTCTTTCAGAAAGTCCTTCCGGGATATCTAGATCCGTCCTTATCAGCTCTGGAACATCCTGGAAGAGTTCCTCTTCATTTTCAAACTCTAGGAAATCTAACATCTCTTTTTCTGCGGACATCTGCACACCGGTCTAAGTAAAGATAGGGGGGTAAAAAGATTTTCGCGAGTCGCTTGAAATAAGTATTCTAGTATAGAGAGGGAAATCGATTTTACTAAGGAAAAGGATTATATAGAACATCAATAATCCGGCTAAATACCTGATAATAAGGTGAATAATTATGATGGGAAATCAACCAATTCTACTGTTAAAAGAAGACACGGAAAGAGAAAGAGGCAAAGACGCACAAAAGAATAACATCGCAGCAGCGAAGGCGATAGCCGACGCGGTCAGAAGCACGTTAGGTCCTAAGGGAATGGACAAGATGCTGGTCGATAATTTAGGCGATGTTGTTATAACCAATGACGGCGCCACGATACTCGACGAGATAGATATCGAACATCCTGCAGCCAAGATGGCCGTAGAGATGGCAGAAAGTCAAGACGATGAGTGCGGTGACGGAACTACTACAGTTGTAGTTCTCGCTGGAGAATTTTTGAAGTTAGCTGAAAATCTGATAGAGCAGAACATACATCCAAGTGTGATAGCGAAAGGTTTCAGATTGGCTTCACAAAAATCTAGAGAGATACTAGAAGAAAACAAAATAGAGATCGACATAGATGACGAGGAAAAGCTCAAAGAAATAGCAATGACGGCTATGACAGGAAAAGCCATCGAAGGTGACAGAGAAAAACTTGCTGAACTCGCTGTAGAGGCTGTAAGGCATGTAGCTGAAAAAGATAATGGCGAATACACAGTCAATATCGATAACGTGAAAGTGGAGAAGAAAGCCGGTGCCGGAGTGGATAAGACAGAGCTTATCAACGGTATCCTTTTGGACAAGGAAAGAACTCACGCTAATATGCCTTCTGAGATAGAAGACGGGAAGATCGCTCTCCTCAACTCTGCACTAGAGATAAAAGAGACAGAAGTAGACGCTGAGATAGAGATCACCGACCCTGATCAACTCGAACAGTTCGTAAACAAAGAAGAAGAGAGCATAAAGGAGATGGTCCAGAAAGTGAAAGATGCTGGAGCTAACGTACTTCTATGTCAGAAGGGAATAGATGATCTCGCTCAGCATTATCTAGCTAAAGAAGGCATCTTCGCTATCAGAAGGGTGAAGAAATCTGACATGAAGAAATTAGCAAGAGCTACAGGCGGAAACATAGTCACCAATTTAAACGATCTTAGCGAAGAAGATCTCGGAAAGGCCAAATCAGTTGCTGAAAAGATGATCGGCGACAGTCAGATGACTTTCGTAGAAGACGGAGAAAAAGGAAAGGCTGTTTCTCTCCTGCTCAGAGGAGGTACAGATCACGTTGTTGATGAACTAGAGAGAGCTGTTCATGATGCTCTCAAAGTTGTGGGAGTCGCTATCGAAGACAAAGCGATACTACCTGGTGGTGGAGCCGTCGAAATCGAACTGAGAAATAGATTGAAGAATTACGCCGGTAAAGTCAAAGGTAGAGAACAGCTTGCCATAGAAGCTTTCGCTAATGCGCTAGATGTCATACCGAGAACTCTTGCAGAGAACGCAGGTATCGATGGTATAGACGTATTGATGGAATTGAATAACGCTCATGAAGAAGAAGGTCTAAAGAATCACGGAATAGAGATTGTCAGTGGAGAAGTCTCCGATATGACAGAGTCGAAAGTCATAGAACCTCTAAGAGTAAAAAGCCAAGCTATCGAGGCCGCTACAGAAGTTGCTAATATGATACTCCGCATAGACGATGTTATCGCCTCAAAAGGCGGAGGCGGAGAAGAAGGCGGTGGACCGCCAGCCGGTGGACCAGGTGGTCCCGGTGGAATGGGCGGCGGAATGCCAGGAATGATGTAAACAAGTCTCTCGATCCAAAACCTTTTCCTAATTTTTAAATTTCAACAAAAACTTTCTATTGAATTCAAAAAATCATTCATTACCTTTTGCAAGCTTTTTTCAGCATCTATTATGGTCCAATCGTGTCTTTCAGCTAAGGTTAGATAATTTTCTCTAACCTTTTTTAGAAAATCCGATTTTTCATATTTACTTTTTCTTTTTCGGTTCGATAACCTCTCCAATGATATCTCCGGGTCCAA
>CAZRWG010000024.1:0-9664 GCA_964603805.1 uncultured Thermoplasmata archaeon | reverse complement strand
AACATAATTTCTACCTATCTTCACGATAGAAAATTGGTTTATATAATTTTTCGTTAGTGTACATATGACCATGGATCGACCAAAGATTTAATGGTTTAGTAAATTATCGATAGAAGACAATAGATGGTTTCACTTTTAAATATGATGAGCACATTTATCTCAATGGTGGTTTAAATTGAAGACTTCACTAAAGATCGGAACTATAAAAGGAATTCCTGTCAAACTTCACATCACTCTTCTTATAGCAATAGGTATCATAGGATGGTCAGTAGGTTACAGTGTCTATCAGATCGCTGAACTTATCGGTGTCGATCCATCTGGAATATCGCCGGGATTAGAAAGTTATGTTCTCGGGTTCGCTATCGCAGTAGGTCTTTTTATAAGCGTGTTTGTCCATGAGTTGGCGCATTCCTTTGTCGGTTTAAAGATGGGGATCGAGATAAAGGAGATATCTCTCTGGATCTTCGGCGGAGTTTCTGATATGGAAGAGATCCCTAGAGATCCGAATTCTGAGATCAAACTCAGCATTGTAGGGCCATTGACGAGTTTGGTTATAGGTATCGGGAGCTACGTCCTAAGTATGTTTCTTTGGGGACCGGTTATCGTCTTTTTCTTTGCCTACCTGGGCTTCATCAATGTTTTCCTCTTCGGCTTTAATATGATACCCGCTTTCCCTATGGATGGCGGAAGGATACTGCGGGCTACTTTTGCAAAGAGAGTATCATATGCTAAAGCGACTAAACGGGCAGCGAATATAGGAAAGGTCGTAGCTGTGATCTTTGCTATAATTGGGCTCTTTTACAATATCTTCTTGCTTCTCATAGCTTTTTTCGTCTACATAGGTGCGAGTCAGGAATCACAGAGCGTGATGGTGAGGGAAACCCTCGAAAAAGTGAAAGTGGAAGACATCATGACAACTGACGTGAAAACATTAGATCCTGATGAAAGAGCTTCAAAAGTTTTAGAAAAGTTCTTGAAAACACATCATCACGGTTTTCCTGTAGTCAAAAATGAGAGGGTTCTTGGAATAGTAACACTGGAAGACATCAAAAGATTGAGTGATAAAGATATGGACGTTGTAAAGATCTCAGAGATCATGGAGAAAGATCTTATCTGTTTTGAACCCGAAGATGACGTTAGCGAAGTTTGGAACGCTATGATGAAAAACAATGTAGGTCGTTTTCCTGTGATATCTGATGGTGAATTGAAAGGGATCCTTACAAGATCCGATCTCATGAGGACTTACGAAGCCCTGCAGGAGCTAGATAGATTTAGAGGAGAAGACATCTAGGTAAAATTTTGAAAAAAGATAAATATCGAAGAAAGATTATAGGCGATAATGGTCCTTACTGATTTCACGGTTCAAGTAGGTTGGATAGTTTTACTGGTAATATATTCGATCTCGATCACTCTTGGAACAAGAAGTCTTTACAGTTGGATGATCAAAAAAGACGTCGACAAGAACGTTGCCATATATTATGACCGAAAAATGGTGCATATCTTTGCTGGCGGCGTATCTACTCTTATGGTACCACTAGTTTTCGATTCGTATTATTATCCCTTATTGACAGGTATGGTTTTGGCTGTTTTTACCTATCTCCCCTATCATAGAGGCAGAATATTATACTGGGTTCAGACCGAGGACAACATGAATGACGTTAAGTTCTGTTTCATGTGGGGTCTGATAGTATTTCTTCTTTGGTTCGCTTTGGGAAGCCCATGGATAGCTATAATCCCACCAGCTATGATGGCTTTTGGAGATGGGGTAACGGGGATCAGTAGAAACATGATATTCAAGAGAAGGACGAAACATCCGATTGGAAACGTTTTCATGCTCGTTGTCTGTATACCAATTGGATATTTTTTCGCAGGATTTGAAGGATTGGCATTTTGGGGAGTGATAGCTGCGTTAGTTGCCTCGTTTGTGGAGAGATATGAGTTCGGTCCGATCGATGATAATATACTTATCACAGTAGCAGCGGCTCTTGTGCTCTATTTAGGCTCTCTTTATGGAAGTATTTTATAATAGATATCGTGATCGGAGTCAAATTCATTTTTATTATTGTCAAAAAACCAAAAGAAAAAGTTGAAAAATAGGTTAAAAAATGATTTTTTAGGTTCATTAAAACCAAAATAGTTAATATGACCTTTCGTATAAAAGCGATGCTACATAGAAATAAGCAAAAAAGAGGCGATAAACATGGACGATGATGAGAATACCATATTTGTCGGTAGTAAAGAAACGATGAACTACGTACAGGCTGTGATGACTCAGTTCAACAGCGGAAGTGACGAAGTAGTCATCAAAGCTAGAGGAAGAGCGATAAGCAAAGCCGTTGACGTGGCAGAGATAACAAGGCACAGGTTTATTGAGGAAGCAGAGATAACTGATATAATTACCGACACGGAAGAAATAGAAAATGACGAAGGCGGAACGACCAACGTCTCCTCGATGGAGATAACTTTGAAGAAATAGGGTTTAAGCCTTCCCGGCTGGATCCTAAAAAACTCTCTCAAAAGATGTCCGAGTTAATTGAGACTGTTTGGGAACCATAATAGGGTCCAGCAAAAACGGTTTTAAACTTTTTCCCGTCCAGTTTTTTATTATATTTCGATCATCATTATTTTATTAAATAATATTCTCTTACCCCTGACTCACATCTGGTCTTTGTGGATCGTCTTTCTCCAAATTTAGAGCGAAAAGAAGACCTCCTCCGATAATCCCTATTACTCCAAAGAAAAACAATAGACAGGTTTTTAAGACATCCGTGAAGATAGAGAAAACTGATATCGGTTCAGTTATGTGTATTGTGGCTTTTTGGTGAGATCGGAAAGTATAGTTTCCATCTTCATATATCTGAAGATTTCCGATTTTTTCATACGACCTTTCATTTATCGTAATCGATTTAGTAGTATCTCTCTGAAAAACTGAATTCTCTTCATCATCCTCAACAGTAATTTCGATCGTCTCCTCACCTTCTACCCAAATTTCATATCTACCCTCAACTAGATGCACGGTTTTAGGGCCATCGTCAAGGTCCAAAGTTTCTACGGAGACTCTAGAAGGATCTTCAAACCCTCTTATGATATCAAACATCTCTAGAGTCCCAAATAATATCGCTAAGATGCTTATTATCACCACAATGATTCCTATGACCTTGTAGACCTCTCGTTTCATTGTTTTCATAGAAAAGATGGTCAAATAAAAGATTTAGCTTTTTTCCCAATTTTAGTTGATCATAATTTCCTTACCAATTTTTCAACACTGAATAACCTATCGATAAATATCGAACGGAATTTTTATATACCTTTTATCAATTATAAAAGTGAATCTCATCCTCGATTATATGACCGGAGGATGTTATCAAAAAGAATTTGGAGATGAAAAGATGGATGAATGGTCTTTAGAGGAAAAAACGACCCCTGAAGATGAGCAAGAAAGTTGGGACCTAAGTACTAAAACAACACCAGCTTATATCGTTTCGATTATCGTACTAGGTTTGATGATAATAGCATCAGCCGGAGGATTGATCATACAAAATGTCTACCAAGATATACAAGTCATCGAAGCGGGTTGGATAGGAAATGCTCTGATATCTTTGGTCGTGGGTGCACCTGTTATGGCAGGATCGATGATTCTTTCAGCACGTGATAATAAAGGAGCAAAACTCGTATGGATGGGTATGTTATATTTTGCTCTAACAAATTATGCTCTACATCTTTTCGCAGCAGACTTCAACTTATTTTTTCCTCTCTACGTAGGTATCGTCGTTTTCTCCAGTTTAGCGCTTTTATTTTCCTACAAGTCTACCGATGAAAAAGAGATAAGTAGGCTCATCCGACACAATATTCCGATCAAGTGGGTCGGTATATTCATCGCCGGAGTCTCGATCATACTTATAGCGTTTCATTCAGTAATATATCTAAGGTTTGCGTTCAATGAAGAAATCCCTAATATAGTACTCGGTACGATTTCCATGACTAAGATGGTGTCAGCGATCAACCTTGTCTTTATAGTTCCATTAGGTATCGCAAGTGCATTTTGGATCTGGGATAGAAATCCTTTGGGGCACGTTCTTTCGATCGTTTGGAATGTGAACCTCGTGGTTTATACCGCAGCGCTATCTTCAGCTACTTTATTTGCTTTTCAAACTGAACATCTCGAGAGTTTGAATGAACTCGGTCTGTGGATATCTATTGCTATCGGCTGCTTGATAGTTGTGGTTATTTTGCTGGATAGGATGGAAACCGGTAATATTTAAAGAGGCAAGTTAGTCGCTCAATTTAAAAACCCTTATCTCTTGAATCTTTTTGTTAGCTTCATAATCTCGAATACTCCTAAGAATATGGCCATCGCTCCTATTACTTGAACCCACTCCATCATACCTATGCTCGCGAATTCAAGGAAATCGCTGATATAAGGACCATAGACTCCTAAAAAGACAAGGCCTACCGAGGCTATTATCGAGTAAACGATAATCTTGTTTGAGAAGAAATTCTTACTGAATATTGAGTCGTATTCATATCTTCTAGACATTATATTGGCGAATTGGCAGTAAGCTAAAGTTAGATAACTGATAGTGGTAGCTCTCGCATAATGCATTATCGGAGTATCACCTACAGTTAGAGATAAACCCTGACGTTGGAAGTAAAGCCAAAAGTTGCCCGCCGCCAGACCTCCTATCAACAGACCGAGGAATATGACCTCAACTGAGCGCGGCAGATTCAATATATGTTCTTCCTGACTCCTAGGCGGTGATATCATCATCTCTTCAGAGGGAGGATCATAAGCGAGGAATGTTAGCGGCATTATCTCCGCTAGGAGATCTATAGCTAAAATCTGTATGATTAGTATAGGTATGGCCCATTCGCTCCATCCTAAAAGTCCGATGGCCGCTAGACCTGCGAGAACAGTTGTGAGTTCTGCCCCGTTCGTCGTCATAGAAGCGAGAACGGTCTTCTTAAGATTGTTATAGATTGTCCTGCCTTCACGAACCGCATGAACGAGCGTGGGGAAACTATCGTCAAGTAGAACCAATTCTGAAGCCTCTTTTGCCACATCAGTACCCTTCTGACCCATGGCAACACCGATATGGGCTCTTTTTAAAGCCGGCGCATCGTTAACTCCGTCTCCTGTAACTGCTACGATCTCATCATCTTCTTCTAACAATTTGACAATCCTTAGCTTGTCCTTAGGATCTACTCTGGAAAATATCATTGATTCGTGAGATTTCATCATCAGCTTGAGTTCATCATCATCTATCTCTTTCATCTCCTGACCGGTAACTACCGGAGTTTCCTCTTCATCTTTTGAGAGCCCTATCTCTTCTCCCACCGCTTTAGCGGTGATAGCGTGATCTCCAGTCATTATAAAGGTCTTTATATGAGCGTCATGGCAGCTCTCGATAGCTTCATCAACACCTTCTTTTGGAGGGTCTATCATCCCAGCTAATCCAAGAAATATCACATCTCTTTCGACTTCTTCCTCCGTATAATCCTCACTTTTCTTTTCTAACGGTCTATAGGCCATAGCTAAAACGCGCATGGCTTTTTCAGAGTACTTTTCATTGATCTCTCTGATCCTCTGTTTGTCCTCCTCAGTGATCTTTCTGACATCTCCGTTTTGGTAGATATATTTACTTATGGAAAGAACGCTGTCAGTTGCTCCTTTCATAGCTAGAACTCTCATACCTTCTGTATCGCCTTCGAACGCTTCCTCTATCTTTTCGTCTTCATACTCTTCTCCGATATCTCTAACCGAACTCATCCTTTTTCTTTCTGAGTCAAAAGGAAATTCGATTATCTCTGGATTTTCTTCATCCTCTCTTTCGTGACGCGTACCTAACTTCGTCGACATAGTGACTAAAGCTGCTTCGGTCGGGTCACCAACTGAATACCAACTGTCGTGTTGATCGTCTGGCTCGTGGATTTCTGCGCTAGAAGCTAGAGTGGCCGCATCCATGAATATCTCAAGTTCGTTTATCTGCTCTTGCGACAGTTCCGTTCCTTCTTCATCTTCTATAGTTCCTTCAGGTTTGTAGCCTAAACCGGTCAAGTTGTACTCTTCTTCGTCGAACCAGATCTTCTTCACAGTCATCTCGTTCTTGGTTAAGGTCCCCGTCTTGTCTGTACATATAACTGTAGTTGACCCCAAGGTTTCTACCGAAGAAAGATTTTTGACCACGGCATTCTTATTTGCTAGACGGTTACTACCTGTCGAGAGAGCTACGGTCACTTGAGCAGGTAACGCCTGAGGGACCGCTGAGACAGCGATACCGACCGCGTAAATCAGACTAACAGTGAGTCCAAGGCCCTGCCAAATAGCGACGAAAAACAGAGCCGCACTTATGACAACGACTATGGAAGTCAAATTTCTTGCGAGAAGATCTAATTCCTTCTGCAGAGGTGATTTGAGTTCCCCAGTCTCTTCTGTCATGTCCGCTATCTTACCCATCTCGGTGTCCATGCCTGTTGAGACCACAACACCGGTTGCGTTGCCTGTAGCCACTGTAGTTCCTACATAAGCCATATTGAGTCTGTCGGCTAGTGTTACATCTTCTTTGATGGGATTGCTGTGTTTCTCTTGGGGCATAGATTCTCCAGTGAGTGAAAAATCGTTGGTTTTTAGATTGAAAGATTTTATTATTCTTATATCCGCGGGTATCTTATCCCCCTCTTCCACTTTTATTATGTCTCCAGGGACAAGCTCTTCCTGGTCTATTTCCTTCCATTTACCATCTTGCTTGACCTGTGCAGGTGATTTGATCAATGATTTTAACTTCTCTATTATCTGTTCAGCCTTGTATTTTTGAACAAAACCTATCACGGCGTTGATCACGACTATTATGAACATCGCGGCAGCACTTTTCAAGCTCCCTGGATCATCCTGATAAATACCCAAAAAAAGTGAGATTATACCTGCCACTATGAGGACGACAACGAGCAATTCTTTGAATTGGGATAAAAACAGCAAAAGCTTTGGCGTCTGTACTTTTCCAGTAAGTTCGTTTTTACCGTGTTTTTCTAATCTCTCTTCTGCTTTTTCTCTAGAGAGACCTTCTGGAGAAGTATCCAATTCTTTCAAAGTCTCTTTGACCGCCATCTGGTAATATTCCTTATCTCCTTCCATCGAACTCGCCTCGAAACATCCTTATTTTAGATTTATTTCTTTCGGTGTTTTTCTTTAGAAGTACTGAGTGTAGATTATACCGGCTATCAGTATCGCGAGAAGAGTGAACCATATGATCAGTGCCTTCTTTGTCAATCTTCTAGCCTTACCGGCTTCCCACCAAGAACTAGGTTCAAAACCTTGAGTGATGAATGTCAGTACTCCAGATAGGTTGATGCAAATCAGATTGATGAAGAAAAGTATCAACGCTTGGAACCCTTTCGTAAAATGTGCTGATCCAACAAGCAGACCGGAAGTAGCTATAGCAGGAACCAAAGCTAGAGATACCATGACACCTATAACTGCAGAAGAGAGAGCTTTAGTGTAAGCTAAAGCCCCCGCACTTCCCGCAGCTAGTGCGAGAACAACCTGGAGAAGCCCTATATCCGTTCTTGTAGCTATTTGTGGTGTTTCTGGATTCACGGTCAAGATAAGGCCTAAAGCCGCTGAAACGAGAAATGAGAGAACTACACCTACAGTAGTGGTCTTGACAGCTCTCCTAGCCAGATCAGAATCCGCTAGAGTTGTCGCAAGAGAGAGGCCCATGTTTGGAGCAAGCATGGGCGCGATGACCATCGCTCCTATTATTACCGCAACATCATCTCTTAAAACTCCTATAGATGCAACTATCGCAGAAAGAGCAGTCAATAGAACGTAAACTCTAGTGAGATCGCTCTGGTCTTTGACTTCAGTGTATATTTCTTCTCTACTGACCCCTCTAGTCTCCTTTCCCTCTTCTTTCTTCTCTTTCTTTTCCTCTTCACCCTCAGTTTTCTCTTCCTCCTCTTCTTCAACCGGTAATGACGCTTCAACATGAAAGAGTAGAAGTCTGAAGGTATCGTATTTACTAAAGTTATCTTTTAATTTATCTATCACTGTTTGACTCTTTTCCGCATCTACTAGAATCTTGATGACTATCTTCTTTTCCGCGATCTCCTCGTACCAGAATTCGAAGACCTTATCGTCTTCTTCCAGGAGCTCACAGGCCTTTTCCCACCTTTCGGCAGGTATTATCATCTCTATCAGGCGAAGCAAGGTGTCTACCGATTTGTTATGCCAAAAAGGATATATTAACCTTGTGAGTTTTATCACTTGCTATTGAAATATTTGAGGAAGGGGTATCAAGATGGCCGTGATAAAAAAGCTGATATTAGACGTGTTAAAGCCGCACGATCCAGAGATCATCGAATTTACGAAAGAGATGTGTGCTCTAACATCGGTAAATTCTCTTGAGAGTTCGGTTGAAGAGGTTGATAAGGAAGTAGAGACTGTTCAGATAGTACTCTTCGGAGAAAATATCGAGTACGAAGAGGTCAAAAAGAAAGTTAGAGAATTGGGAGCCTCTATCCATTCTGTAGATGGTGTTGTAGCTGAGGAGAAAATAGAGGAAGATGTAAACAAATAGATCTGGTGATCTTTTAGATGTTTGAAAAGTTGAAGGAAAAACTCCTCTTCGCAAAGAGTGGAGAGAATATAGCCCAACGATACATCGTTTTGAATGGTTTCGACGGAGTATTAACAATTCTAGGTATAACTGTCGGTTCGTTTTCTACACAAGTTGATAATCCGGCTGTAGTCATCTCCGCTTGTGTTGGAACCGCTGTTGGATTATTGGCCTCTGGGATATCTGGTGCTTATATCACCGAGACCTCGCAACGGCTACGGGGATTTAAGGAATTGAGAGCTAAGATGCTGACAGATATGAAAGGTTCCGTGCAGGAGAAGAACATCCGGAGCGAGTCTATCGTCATCTCTTTATTGAATGGGTTTTCTTCTTTTATGTTCGCTATATTAGGTACCGTCCCTTTCTTTTTAGCCGCTCTTGATATGATCCCTATGTTGAATGCTGCATATTATTCCTCGATGATAGTTTCCGGCATCCTGTTGGCTGTCCTCGGTGGATATCTTGGAAGGATAGCTAGAGAATCTATACCATATTATGCTTTGAAGATGGTCTTGGTAGGAGTAGGAACAGCAGCGCTCATGTACGGCTTACAATTGTTCATACTCTAGAAAATTTATTTAACTAAGGTCTCTTTAAGGGAGTGTATATCATAAGGGCTTAGAGGGAAAAATATGGATGAAGATGAACTGATAGGATTGATGAAAGAAAGATGGACCGCACGCAAATTCAAATCGAAAGATGTCGATGAAGATAAACTAGAGAAAATTATAGAAGGCGGGAGATGGGCACCCTCGGGAGGAAACAAACAGCCTTGGGAATTGATAGTGATAAGAGATGACGAAGCTAAAGAAAAGATCGCCGAGATGTATGCTCGTGGGTTAGGTCTTGATAGTCCACCAGAAAGATTCACATCACCTCCTGTTTTGATCGCTGTGGGCATAGATAAAAGGACTATAGATTCGTATCCCGAAGGTATGCCTGCTGAGTTCATAATCTACGCTAGTATTGGAGCGATGGTACAAAATATGAGTTTGATAGCAGCCTCTATGGGCCTTTCTCTGAGTTGGGGAACTCAACCGGAAGATGTGGAG
>CAZRWG010000023.1:3731-9706 GCA_964603805.1 uncultured Thermoplasmata archaeon | reverse complement strand
CTAAACTCGAAGCTCCTAACATATGAGGTATATGCTCAGCTCTATCTTTTCTCCAAAGAAGTCTAAATCCTAGATGTAGACCGGCTAAGGTAGTTCCGTTTCCTACTGCTACTGAGACAGTATCTGGTGGATGTTTCAGTTCTTCTTGTATCTCTTCTGCTACATCTACGTAAGCCACAAGTGATATAGGGGTATTCTTCCCCCCTGGATTTGCATCGTACCAGCCGTTTTTTGAAGCATTTTTTCTGCTCGCTTCCACAGCTTCTTCGTAACCTCCTTCTACTCTAAAAACTTCGCAGGCGTAGGCTTTTATCCTATCTACCATCTCACCTGAGTATTTTTTTGGTACGAAGACCTTGCAGTCGAGTTTAGATTTGCTTGCGACAAAACTCATCGCAACGCCGTAATTACCACAAGAGCCTACAGTTATCGTTTCATAGCCTCGAATTATTGCATCGTCTACGTGTTGGATGGCCAGTCGGTCCTTATGAGTTCCCGTAGGATTTTCACCTTCCAGCTTAAGATACAGTTTATCTACACCAAAATAGTCTTCTAGTCTTTTAGCTTCTAACAACGTTGTGTCGCCTATGCCGTAAGTCATCGACTCATCATATCTTTAGATATTAGATAAAAAAGTTTCTGTGCTTTTTTTAATAGAAAAATAAAAGGAAAAGGTTTAGAGAATTTATCACTTGTATTCTTGACAACTGTCGCAGTACCATCTGTCATATTCTTCTATATATCTCATCTCGTCACCGCAATCAGGACACTGTTTTTCTCCCTCTTGTTCTTGTGAGGGGTCTTGAGCTTGCTGTTGTTCGGAAGGTTGCTGTTGAGCTTGCTGCTGTTGCCATCCCTGTTGAGCCTGGACCACTTCATGTCCTGATACCGTTCTCGCGAGTTGCAAAAGATAGTATAGGTTGACTATAGGGATTATAGCGAACACTATCCACTTAGCAGTTGATTCTTTCTTTTCTTGATGGCCGATAGCTTCGTACTGACCAGAAATAATCTTTTCGTGTCCAGAAACCATTTCAGCTGACTTGTAGAGCACATACAGGTTAACTATCGGGATCAAAGCCAATACGAACCACTTAGCGGTAGAGCCTTTCTCATTTGTATGATCCAAAGCTTCGTATTGACCAGATATTATCTTTTCGTGTCCAGAGATCCCTTCTGCCACTTTCCAAAGAAAGTAGAGGTTCACAAATGGTATCAGCGCGATTACGATCCATTTAGCGGTAGACTCTTTTTTATCTTTATGTATCAGTTTTTTAACAGCCAATCTAAACACCTCTGTTCTACAATTAGAAATAGATATATATATTTTTCCAAAAATTGGAGAGATTATATTATATTATATTGTGACTCTTTCACATCATCGAAAAAACCATGGGAATTTTTTAAAATAGAACAAAATTATTTAAACACCTAAAGTAACTAGAACAATTCTTTTATATCCGATTTTACCTGACATAAAAATATGGAACAGATCAATGAAACCCAAAGAGACCGAGAATATTTGAGAGCTCTCTTCTTCTTGGGAGCTCATGAAGAACCTGTTGGTCCTTCAAAGCTTTCTGAATTGATGGGTATCTCTCGTGCCGGCGCATTACAAAAAAATAGAAGGATAGAAAAACTCGGATATGGAAAGTACATAGAAAATAAAGGGATCCTACTGAACGAGAAAGCAGTTGAATCTATAAAAAAAGATATTAGTAAACATCATGCTATAGAGACCTTTTTCAAAAAATCTCTCGGGATGGATGCTAAAGAAGCATGTGAAGAATCCTCGAAAATAGAGAATCACGTGAGTTCAAGATTGCTACAAAAAATTTATGATGAACTTGAAGATGAGTTGGACTGTGAATGTGGTAATTGTATAGATCCAAATCTAGACTCAAATCCTGAAGATTTGTACGATTGTCACTGGTATAAGAAACGCTTCTCTATTTTGGAATCAACTGATTAGAGGGTTTTGGGATATCTGAATTTAATGATGATGAGGCACGATCATCTCTACCAACACTATTATCGAGAGACCTAAGAGGAACATAACTATCGTTATCGCACTTTTCTTTAAGTCGGCCTCACCATGGACTTCGGGGATCAGATCTGCCGCCCCTATATATAAAAAACTTCCAGCTGCAAAACCTATCAAATATATCGGCTTTATGAATGGAGCGGCGTAATATGCTACGAGACCTCCTGGAAGTATCATGAGTGAAGCTCCTAGATTTACCAAAAGTGCTTTCATCTTATTCCATCCCCCATAAACTAGAATACCGAAGTTGCCCAATTCCTGTGGAATTTCGTGGGCAGCTACCGCTATTGAAGTGGAAATACCCAAGGGGACTGCAACTAAAAAGGCGGCTCCGAGGATTAAACCGTCTACGAAATTATGGACTGCATTAGATATGAGGATCAGATAGCTGAAGGCCTCTTTAGATTCATCATGTTCGCAAGGAGGTTCATGACAGTGATGCCACTGCAAAAATTCCTCAAAGATGAAAAAGGAAACGAAACCAAAGGTGATCAAAAGAGGGCCTTCAAGATCACCGTGATGTACTCCAAATTCGTGAAATATTTCCGGCAAAAATTCAAAAAAGGCAGCTCCTATAAAAGCTCCAGCGGCGAAGGAAACAAGGATGGTTATCAATTTTTGAAATATGTTTTCTTTTAAAATGAAAGTGAATATACCCAGTAGAGCGAGTATAGCGATAAGAAACGTAACTCCGACTATCCAAAGTAGTTCAGTCATATATGATCACAACCTTTTTTCGCATATAGGAAAGCTTCGTTCAAGTTTGTTAACATCTACTTAACATAACAGTATGATAATTCTATATATTTAAAAATTTTCCTTACTCTGTAGAAAAATTTTTCCAACATTTTTAATACATCCTGAGCATGTCTAAAAACGATGGAAGAACAGTGGACCGAAAAGTACAGACCGGAGGATTTTAATGACATATTGGGTCATGAGAGAGTGATACAGAAATTGGAGACTTATGTTGACGAAGGCAGCATGCCTCATCTCATGTTCGTAGGTCAGTCCGGAGTAGGTAAGACTACCACTGCGATAGTTTTAGCGAAAAAGATTTATGGTGAAAATTGGAAGGGTAACTTCATAGAGTTGACCAAATCTAGGGAAAGAGGAATAAATGCGATCAGAGAAGATGTTAAAGAAAAAGCAAGATCGAGAAGCCTGACCGAAAAGGATTTTAGAATAATCTACATGGACAACGCGGATGATTTGACCGATTCGGCACAGGCAGCGTTTCGAAGGATGATGGAAAATTTTTCATCAAATGTAAGATTCATACTCTCGTGCAGTTCACTTTCCAAGATCATCGATCCTTTACAGTCGAGATGTGCATTGTTCAAGTTCCACCCGATAAGTAACGAAAATGTCGAAAAATGGATAAGAATGATCGAAGAAAAAGAAGGCTTTCATATCGATAAGGACGCGATAAAAGTTCTATCACGTGTCTCGAAAGGAAACTTAAGAGAAGCTACCAATCTTTTACAGGTAGCTGCTTCCATAGATGGTGAGATAGATGAACGGGTGGTTAAATCTGCGATTGAAGGGACTACGAGAGCGGATATAAGAGGTTTGATCTTGAGAGCCCAACGAGGTAACTTCATGGATGTTAGAGAGGAGCTATATGATCTCCTGATAGAAGAAGGCTATAAAGCTCAAAACATACTGAAAATGATCCATGATGATCTTGATAATCTCCCCATGGATAAAGAAAAGAGGAAAAGGATCGCTGTTGAATTAGGAGAGGTTGATTTCGACATCGTGAGAGGTTCTAAAGACCGTCTCCATCTACAAAAGCTATTAGCCTTTTTTGCAACTCTGAATGATAATTAAATCGGATGGATATCTTTTTAACAGATTTCCGTAAATTGAAAGAGAAGAACAGAAAAACTATAAATACGATGTGTATATGAAACTTACACACTATGCCACAAAAACCAGGACGTATGTACAGAGAGTTCAAGGGGCAACCCTACACACGCAAAGAGTACATAGGCGGTGTACCCCACGTTAGAGTAGGTCAGTTTACCATGGGAAATAGGACAAGAGAATTCGATAATGAAGTTACTCTGATAGCTGAGGAAAAATGCCAGATCAAAGATGCGGCACTCGAAGCAGCGAGAGTTACTTTAACCCGAGTCCTAACGAAGGGGTTGGGAGAAGATAATTTTAAGGCTAAGATTCTTGTCTATCCTCATCATGTGTTGAGAGAGAATAAACAGGCTACAGGTGCTGGCGCCGATAGGCTGTCAGAAGGGATGAGAAGAGCTTTTGGAAAGACTGTCGGCAATGCTGCGAGGGTAAACAAAGACCAGGAGATAGTCAAGATCTGGGTAGATGACGGAGTTGACATTGCGAAGGAAGCTCTTAGAAAAGCTTCTATGAAATTACCAACGCCTTGCAGAAAAAAGACAGAAAAAAAGAAGTAATTTATTTTCGATTCACTTTCCATTAACCACTGCCACTGTAGCTTCAGTGTTTTTTAGAACACGTTCTGTGGTACTGCCCAAAAAGAGATTGCTAAAGCCTGAGAGTCCATGGGTACTTATGTATATTATATCGTTTTCATCTGCTAATTGAGTGATTTCTTTGTAAGGTTTACCATAAGAGATCCTAGTTTCCAATTCTATATCTCTGCCTTCGGCAGCTTCCTTTACTTCCTGAAGAGCCTTCTTACCTCTCTCTTTAAGGCCACTTTTGGCAGAAGCTCTTATACTCTCATGATGGAGAGATTCAAACTCAGAAGTATTCACAACATAAACAGAAATAACTTTTATAACAAGTTCCTCTCCGATCTCGAGCCCTTCTCTGACTCCTTTCATAGCGCATTCAGAGCCGTCCGTGGGCAGGATTATTTTGTTATACATCTTTATCGGAAAAATAGCTCGGCATGACTATAAAAAATCTGTCCTTTGGAAACTATTGAAATGAGAGACCAATATCTTTTTAAACCATACACGATTATCAGAAAATATGTCCGAAGATTCAAAGAGTTCAGAGGAAAGTAAATCTTACAACAATTACGATGACCTCTTAGAAACAGCTAGAAAAAAAATACCCGATGAGATCTCAGAACACGAAAGATTCGAGATACCTGATTTAGACATCCTTCAAGAAGGGAACACCACCATCTTCAAGAATTTTACTGATGTTGCTGATCAAATAAACAGATCTCCAGAGAAATTTCTAAAATTTCTTTTAGGGGAACTTGGAACAGCTGGTGAAAGAGAGAACGGACGTGTTGTGTTCAAAGGAAAAATAAATTCAAGCAAGATCAGAAACAAGATCGAGGATTATGTGGAGAAGTATGTACTTTGTCCAGAATGTGGAAGGCCAGACACTAGACTAGTGAAAGAAGACAGGGTCGATATTATCAAGTGTGATGCATGCGGTGCCCACGGCCCGATAAGAGGTAAACAGAGCAAGTCCGCTTCTTCATCAGAGTCCGAAAAAATTGAAGAAGGAAATATATACGAACTGATGATCCAGGATATAGGACGAGAAGGAGACGGAATGGCCAAGAAAGGTGGCTACACTATATACGTACCAGGGACCACAAAAGGAGATAAAGTGAAGGTCAGAATAAAGAACACGACTGGAAATCTCGCATTCGGGACAGTGGTGGACAAATAAATTATTTGGTAAGAAAAAATGTTTGAAATTAAACGCAAACATCTACCAGCTATAGCTATAATCTGCATGTTGATAATCACCCACATGTTGGCCTTGAATGTGGTACAAACTTATCCTCAGGAGTATCAAGCTTTCGGAGAAGACGTCGACGATCCAACTAATCCTCTCATCTATATAGGAGTTATTTTAGTTTTCACCGCCGGCATGCTTTTAGTATTCAAGTATGGCAAGGAAGATTATCTCCAGTATGCTATACTCGGCGTGGTGGGTCTAACACTTTTCTATGTTTTCTATCCAG
>CAZRWG010000023.1:0-3721 GCA_964603805.1 uncultured Thermoplasmata archaeon | reverse complement strand
ATATCCGCTTATCGAACTTCTACAGTTCGATTGGATGTTATTCGTTGCTATATTCTTAGCCGTTGGCCTAACTTATCTGCTTTATAAAAAGCCAGAGTGGTATGTGGTCAATGGCATCGGAATCATCATGGGGGCAGGTATAGCCGGTATCTTCGGTATGAGCTTAGGTATACTCCCTGTGTTCATACTTCTGATCGCTCTAGCTATTTACGATTTCATATCGGTTTACAAAACCAAGCATATGATCTCTTTAGCTTCTGGGGTCATGAAGATGAAGGTCCCAGTAATGATGGTCGTACCTCAACGGGCTAACTATTCTTTCGCTAAAAAAGATGGAATTGATCAGGAGATAGACAGTGAGAAAGAAAGAGAAGCTATGTTTATAGGTCTTGGAGATCTGATCATTCCAGGTATACTGCCTGTCGCCGCGACCCTACATTTACCCGCGATGACAGTAGGAGGTCACTACGCCCCTCTCCTCGTAGCACTCGGGAGTATAGCTGGAGCTACTGTAGGAATGATTTTCCTTACAAGGTTCGTTTTGAAGGGGAAACCTCATGCAGGTCTACCACTTTTGAACTCAGGAGCTATACTTGGATATATGCTCACCTATTTTATAATATATCAAGACCTTACATTCGGTTTCGTTTTACCTTGGTAACTGATAACCGTAGAAAATTTTTTTATATGATAATCTTTTAAATTTTCATCGAATGGGAAGCGGAAAAGAAAAAATATCAAATCGATACGACAATTGGACTCCCTTTTACGATATTGTAGATGAATTTCCGTTGATATCTAAACCTCAAAGAAATTGGAAAAAAAGGGCAGTGGAATATCTAGATCCTTCATCCGGCGATAGGATATTAGATATTGGAACAGGAACTGCACAGATAATACCCTGGATAACGGAAGAGATAGAGGATGGTGAGATCATCGGTTCAGATATAAGCAGATCTATGATTGATTACGCTAGAGAAAGAGTGAGCGGTTTGAACGGAGATGTTGATGTAAAAATCGTTCACGATGATATAGAAAATTCTAAATTCCCTTCTGATCATTTCGATAAGATCATCTCGACTTTCACGTTTACCACTGTTCCAGATGTCGATAAAGCTGCGGAGGAATGCACAAGAATATTGGATCCAGATGGACAAATGATAGTACTTGATACTGGAAAGCCTGATAAACTTTCTGCGAAACCTCTATTTTACCCTATGATGGTTTCCGCTAAAATATTCGGTAGAACACACATGGATAGAGAGATTGAAGAAAAGTTAAGCGAGTTTTTTAAAGTAGAGATGCTAGAAGAGAATCTTTTAGGGATGGTATACACACTTAGATGTGAAATCTGATATCTATAGAATAATAGAAAGAAAAGGTTTTGGGTTTACTCTTTTTCGACTTTCTCTTTGAGTTGTTCGACGATCTCTGGATTTCTGAGAGTTGAGGTATCTCCAGCGGATTCGCCCTTCTCCAGTTTTTTGAGGATTCTTCTCATTATTTTGCCGGAACGGGTCTTCGGAAGATCATCGCTAAATCTTACCGCTGCTGGCTTCCCTATAGGTCCTATGATCTCTCCGACATGGGCTCTCAACTCTTGCGCTAATTCGTCAGATGGTTCATACCCTGATTCTAGTATAACGTATCCTACCGGCACCTGTCCCTTCATCTCATCAGGTTTTCCGACGACTGCTGCTTCTGCAACAGCCTCGTGATCAACGAGGGCGCTCTCCATCTCCATCGTACTCAATCTGTGTCCTGCGACATTCAAAACATCGTCGAGTCGACCAACTACCCAGAAGTAACCATCTTCGTCTATCCTTGCGCCGTCCCCTGCGAAGTAAGTCTCTTTGTCATATTCGGACCAATAAGTTTCCACGTACCTTTCCGGTTCCTGGTAGAGCGTTCTTAACATCGCTGGCCAAGGTCTTTTTATGACTAGATAGCCTCCTTCGTTGGTTTCAACACTGTTTCCTCGCTCGTCAAGCACATCAGCTTTGAGTCCTGGGAACGGTTTTGTCGCGCTGCCCGGTTTGAGATCTGTTATACCTGGCAGTGGTGTGATCAACATCATACCCGTCTCGGTCTGCCACCAAGTATCGACTATCGGACATTCGCCTCCGCCTATTTGTTCGTGATACCATTTCCAAGCCTTCGGATTGATCGGTTCTCCTACACTTCCGAGTACTTTTAGAGTGGAAAGATCGTGCTTTTCTGGATACTTTTTACCCCATTTCATGAACATCCTTATCGCTGTTGGCGCGGTGTAGAATTTAGTCACTCCGTATTTCTCGACTATCTGCCAAAAGCGATCTTTATCAGGATAATCCGGCGTACCTTCATACATCAAGGTAGTGCAGCCATTGGCGAGAGGTCCATAGACTATGTAACTGTGGCCGGTGATCCAGCCTATATCTGCTGTACACCAATAAACGTCGTCATCTTTGATATCAAATACCCAGTTGTGCGTCGCGGATACGCCTGTCAAATAACCTCCTGTGGTATGCACAACACCTTTAGGTTTTCCTGTCGTTCCACTAGTGTACATCAAGAAAAGCATGTCCTCTGCGTCCATCTTTTCCGGTTCACATTCCGTAGGCTGGTCTTCTACTACATCGTGATAATAAACTTCTTTATCTCCGTCGAGTTCAATTTCTCTTCCAAGCCTGTCAACACAGACGACTTTTTCCAGTGATGGAGAGTCTTTGGTACCTTTTTGTGCTTTCTCCCACATCTCTATTTCGCCGCCTCTTCTGTAGTAACCGTCCGCTGTCACCAAAACTTTAGCCTCAGCATCGTTTATCCTTTCATTGAGAGCGGATGGAGAAAAGCCACCGAATACAACACTGTGTGGAGCTCCTATCCTCGCACAGGCTAAAACACCGATCGCGAGTTCTGGTACCATAGGAAGGTAAAACGTTACGATGTCTCCTTTCTCTACGCCCATTTCCTTCAAAGCGTTGGCGAACTTGGACACTTCTTCCTGAAGCTCTGCAAAAGTGTATTCCTTGGTCTCGTCCAAAGGTTCACCTTCCCATATTATCGCGGTCTCGTCTCCCTTGCCGTTTTCGACGTGTCTGTCAATACAGTTATAACTCGCATTCAATTTTCCGTTCACGAACCACTCTGCATGTGGTGGATCCCATTTAAGGACCTCGTCCCACTTTTCATACCAATCTAATCTTTCAGCCTTATCTGCCCAGAACTCTTCGTAGTTCTCCTCCGCATACTCGTATATCTCTGGATCGTTCACATTCGCCTGTTCTACGAATTCCTTTGGAGGTGAATAAATGTTCTCTCCTTCAAGTCTGGATTCAATTCGGCCTTCTTCTTCGTCATCAGTCATGTTTGACACCTATTTATCTTACTCGTTTCCAATATTGAAGACCTATATAGGTATTTTTTGGTTATCAGGTAGATGTATAAATTGGGTCATGACTCTCCTTTCATCTCTTTTTTCCTTTTTTGAAGTCGCTCGTATTTTTCCTCGTAGAGTTCCTCGCAGGAGGAACAGCAGAAGTAGTGCTCTTTACCGTCTTTTTTCCACTTTACGGGTTCGCTCTTGATAGGCTTATTGCAGTAATAACAGGCGATATCTAAAGGAACATTCTCGTCTAGTGGTAACTGCGGAACTTTTCTTTCTTCATCCTGCGCTCTCCAAACGTTTTTTATTTTGATCCCTTCTTTCTTTTCTAGGAATTCCGTAGCTTTGTCTAGT
>CAZRWG010000022.1:0-9714 GCA_964603805.1 uncultured Thermoplasmata archaeon | reverse complement strand
AGCTTCACTATCTTCCTGTAAAGGGAGTTGGAATATGTGCTGTTCACAACTTTGAGGAAACCATACCTTTTATTCATACTATCTGTCTCGTGGTTCCCTCTCAACAGGATCACTTTTTTCGGTTCCTGTATCTTCAGAGATAACACGTAGGCTAGATTCTCCAACTGTTTTTTTCCTCTATCGACGTAATCTCCTAGGTAAACTATCGGTATGTCTTTTTTAAAAGCTTGTTCCGCCGGTGTTCTAGCAGATTTTAGATCCCCGTGAGTGTCTCCAACCACTAAGAATTCGCCTTCATCCTTTTCGACAAGGTTTTTATTTTCCAAAGTGTTTTTTGCCTTGTTGATCAGAGCAAGATACTCCTCTTCAGATATCTTGTCGATCCCCTGGTCTAGTATCCTGTCGATCATGTTCATCGTCAATAAATAATGTAAAGATCCTTATTTGTATGTTGTCGGTCGTTTCAATCCAATTCTTCAAGTTTTTTCTCTATGATATCCTTAAGTTCTTCCTTACTCTTCCTCATGTGCTCTATCTCCTCTCCATTCAGGAAGAGCCAGTTCCAACTCCATGCGTATTTTGAAAACTCTACCGCCTCTTCTTTAGTGTCTATCCTCTGCGGTCTAAATACAATCCTGTCGTCGTCTAATTCTCTGACTGCGTCTTTCACCTTTTCGTGATCGTTGATACTGTAGGGGCACCTGTTGCTGTAGCCGAGTTCTACCGCTAATTTTCCCTCTTCTGAGAGATTGTCAGACTCGAAGTTCGGTCCCAACAACTCAGGTTTTTTTCCTTTTGAGTCGAAAGACATCCACACCAACGAGATGTAGTCCTGAGAACTCACTTCGGAAAATCCTACATCTTCGAACACCTTAACAGGAAAGTGAATGGGATGGTACCATGCTAAGGTGGCGGCGCCTTCAAATTCACTTTTCATCTCTTTTACAGCGGCCCTCAACAATTCTTTTTCTACAGTGTGATGTCCATCATCATCATCTCCTCGAGATGCCCAGTGAAAGCACATGATGACCGCTAAGTTTTCACCTTCGATAGGATAAGGCGCATTTTCTACGGGCATGTACTCTATAAAACCAGTAGGTTTTCCCTCTTGATGTAGGATGAAACCGTCCATCCCGGATCTAAGCATCTCTTTCCTCCATTTCAAAACAGGAGATATATCACATCTGAAACCTTTGTGTTTGACTTCAAGACCCCCAGGACAGCATATAACTTCCGCGACATTTTTTGAATTTATCCTCTCAAGTTCTCCTTCTAACATCACTTGGATATAGAGTTACCAAAGATTAAAAGGTTTTTCAGAAAAGTGATAGAAAGGGTTTTGAAGTTTTTTCACAATTTATTTTCAGCTATCTCTATGACTTCGTATTTTTTCTTACTATATTCTTCCTTCAATCTCTCACACTCTTTCAACATCTCTTCGATGAATTCCTCGTCTTCTATATCCTCAAGATTGATCTTGACGTTCGCTATCCCTCCGACGATGCCGGAATATGCCATCTGTGCCGCGACTAAAGCATCGCTCACCGCATCTCTTTTTCCGTATTTCGCTGCCTTTTCAGCAAGATCTATCACTTTTGCAGAAGTTCTAGCGGTATCCATCGGGACTTCGACAGCGTTTTTCAAGCCTTCTTGCATCGCCTTTTTTCTCTTCTTTCTTTCTTCCTCTGTAGATTTAGACATCCTCTTTGCTTCCATGTACTTATCGAATGCGTTGGTGTCTTCATCCACAGCCTTCAAGAGTTCGTCTTTCAATTCCTGCGACTCTTCTGCCACAGGCATAAGTTTTGGGTCTACATCTGCTGTACCTCTTCCTCCCGTACTCAAATTGGAGACCATGGAGGAAAGAGCAGCACCTATAGAGCCTGAAAGCGCGGCTATGCTTCCACCGCCAGGCGTAGATGAGTCTCTAGATACTTCATTGATGAAATCTTCCACCTTCATCTCTACCAGAGAGTTCTCCGGTTTCATCGGTCCTCCTATCAATTTCTCTTCGGGATCGAATTCAGCTACATCTCTTAGACCTAGTGATTGTATCGCGGTCTCTATTATATCTTCCTCAGGGATACCCTTAGGCTGGTTCATCTTTTCAAGATAGTATTTACCGGTTTGTAGAAGAGCTTCATATGGAGCTAGACCCACGATCTCGCTGCCGGTCACTCTTGCTCCCATCTTCCTAGCTCGGTCTCTAGCGAACTCGTAAACATCGTGTAAGCTAGTTTTCTTAAAGTTCGTCAAGTTGACGGAGACCTGTGCTCGCTCGTACTCGTCAACATACCAGCCGATAGCTTTACAGTGATCGAAATTTCCTCTCTGTTTAACGGCTTTTCCTTCTAAGTCGTTTATGTCATAGTCGTATTCTTTTTCCAAAAATTCCTGAAGATCGTAACCATGTTCTTCCTCAGTGTGTTCTTTGACCTCCTGAAAACTCTCTCCCACGAAGTGGCACTCGCCGCAGGGGAATTCGTTTTCACCATATCTAACTATCTTCCCTTTCCAGTAGTGTTGATCGGGACTGTTCTTCCTCTTGGCTCTCCCTCTTCTCCTCATCTCGAGTGCTATGTCCCAAGCTATCTTCTTGTTTTTGGTATTGAGATTGATATTGTAAGCTATCAAAAATTCTCTAGCACCGATGACCGTTGATCCGGTCTTTTTAACTCTATCGTTCCATTCCGCTGGTCCATAATCGGGCTTCCATTCAGGATCGACTAGTTTTTCATCCAACCCTTCGTACTGTCCGCTTCTTATGGTCGCAAGATTTTCTCTTTTGGGTTCGGTGGCTGCTTCTTCATAAAGATAAACAGGGATGTTCAGTTCTTCTCCTACCTTCTCCCCCAACTCTTTAGCTATATTCACGCAGTCTTCCATCGTCGTTCCTTTCACGGGAACGAGGGGACATACATCTGTCGCTCCCATCCTTGGATGACTTCCTTCGTGTTTACTCATATCGATGAGTTCCGCAGCTTTCTTTATCGCGTTGAAAGCAGCGTTTTTCACATTTTCCGGAGGTCCTACGAAAGTCACGACCGTTCTGTTTGTATCTTCACCCATGTCTATATCTTTTACTTCTATATCTTCAAAGACTTCTATCTCATCGGTTATCTCCTCTATAACGCTCTCATCCCGCCCTTCTGAGAAGTTAGGTACACATTCAATAAGTTTCATATTATCCACCAATCTCTATATCGAGAAATATATGAGAGATAAAAAGATTTTGGAGTCTCTCCGAAAGAGTATTTTTCTTCACACTTCGTAGTTTTAAATTGTTATAAAAACACAAAAATCATCAACCCCAACCCTTATAGTATTTATTGAAATATTTTATTATGATAAACTTCTTCATAAATCTGTATCTTTGATTAAAAATAGAAAAAACAATAAACCTCGTTCCTATAGTATAAATGAAGTCAAGACCTATGATAGATATGAATATCCCAATCAACCAGAAATTCTCCAATCTCCGAGGTGAAAAAGATGTCCGGTAAATATCTAAAAGCTAGGCAACTAGCGAAGGAGATGGAGGAAAAGGCAAAGAAAACTGCGGAAAAGAAAAAAGAAGCTAATAAAAAGAAGGAGGAGGCTGAAGAATATCTCGAAATCGTCAATTCCCTAAACATAGATATGGGTTTGGGTGATTTAGAGGAAAAATTAGAAGAAGGAAAGGAAAAATTGAAAAATAAAAATTTTGAAAAGTCACACGACATCTTTGAAGAGATCATAGAGGAAATCAATTCAAAAAGTGTAGAAAAACATGATGATATCTTAGCTCCAATTGAGGAACTTATGCAAAAGGCTGATGAAGTTATAGAATTAGAATCACTTCAAGAAAAAATAGAAAAGAGTAAAAATCTTCTCCAGGATGGAAAATTTGAAGATGCTTTTGAAAAAGCATTTGAAATCGAGGATGAATCTAATAACTTGATTAATGAAAAATTGAACAAAGAACTAGAAAAACTTAAGTCGATTGCCGAATTGATAACAGATGCAGATGATGAAAAGGAAAGAGCTCAGGAGTTGATCTCGAAGGCTGATTATTCCTTAGAAGCTGAGGATTTTAGTAGAACATGTTCGCTTTTAAAGGAGGCTAAAGAAACTTTTGGACAAGGGGTGAAAAAGGGTTTAATCGAGAGAGTAGAAACCTTAAAAGAAAGAAAAAACTTATTGGAGGAAAAAGGAGTTGATGTCCAAAAATCAGAAGAATTGCTAGAGAATGCTCGCTCAAAAACAAGTGAAGAAGAGTATATCGAAGCTTTGAATTTAATTAAAAAAATTGGGAAAGAAATAAATCCGCTTTATGGGGAAGAGATTCTAAGAGACAAATTCAATAAATTAACCTATGAACTCAAAGAAGCAAAAAAGATAGATGCGATTGTAGATCCCGTTAAAAAGATCCAGAAAGAAGCCGAGAATTTTCTAGAGAAGAACCAAGTAGAAAAAGCAGAAAGTAGATTGAAAGACGCCTTCAAAGAACTTGAAGAAGCAAAGTTCGACAAGGTTCTGAACACAATTGCAGAATCTAGAGAGGATTTCATAAAGGCAAAAGAGATGGGAGCTGACATAGAAAAGCCGATGGAACTGCTGAAAAAGGCTAGAAATTCATTGAAAGATGATAATTACAAAGAAGCTCTCGATTGGGCTAGAGAGGGTAGAGAAGAGGTCCAGGAATTGACAAAAAAATTGGAAAAGACCAAAGAGGAGATAATTGAAAAGCAAGAGAAGTTGAACGGGTTAAGAGAAACATTAGGAGATGATTTTTCAGAACTTACAAATTTGCTAGACGATGCCGAGAAAAAATTGGAAGAAAAAAAGACAGGTGAAGCTATATCTTCATTAGAAAAATTAGATGAAAAAATAAAAAATGAAGTTCATAATAAAGTTTCAAACCTAATTGAAGAATTTGAAATATTGATCCAGACTGCTGATAAACTAGAAATCGACATAAGAGAATTTTCTAAGCAAAAAGAAGAATGTAAGACGAAGTTCGATTCGTCCCAATATGTA
Organism: uncultured Thermoplasmata archaeon; assembly: GCA_964603805.1. Classification (GTDB taxonomy): domain Archaea; phylum Thermoplasmatota; class Thermoplasmata; order Halarchaeoplasmatales; family Halarchaeoplasmataceae; genus Natronoplasma. Next base: position 4,695 of record CAZRWG010000022.1, on the reverse strand, counting down.
AAATCTGCCGATATCGGGCAGAAAGGGAAGAATGCTGTCAAGCAAGAAATCGAAAATAAATTGGATGACGAGATACAAAAAATACAAAATAGATTGGATGAATTTAAAGAACTTAGTAATGAAATCGAGGACGATATCAAAGAGCTCATCAACGAAAGCCGAGAAAATATGACTGAAGGTTCTTATCTAGAAAGCGTGAAAAAGTTTGAGAAAGCGGCAGATTTGTTTGAAGAAACTAAAAAAGACATTACAGAGAACTCTATAGAAAAAAATTCGCAATTATTATCGAAAATTGAAAAGATGGATAAAGATTCCATAGATTTAGACACTTACAAAGAAAAAATTGAAGATGCTAAGAGTTCTCTTAGGGAAGAAATGTATTCTGAGTCATTGAATACGCTTAAAGGATTTCTCGAAGAATTTTCCGATAAGATTCATAAAGAATCTAAAAAGGAGGTACAAAAAGCAGAGGAAACAGGTGCTGTAGTAGAAGACCTAGAAAATGAATTGAAAAAATCTAAGGAGAAAATTGAAGAGGGTGATTATACAGATTCTATTCAATCATCAATCGAAGTAATGGAAAAAGCTGAAGAAAAACGAACGATTAGAAAAGAAGCTTATGAAAAAATCTACGATGGGAGTTCTAAGGTCTCAGAATTGAAGGAAAAAGGGCTCCTTGAAGAAGAAGAATCGATCAAAGAAATTTTAGAGAATGCTAAGAATGAATTTAAACAGGAAAATTATTCAAAAGCGATAAAGGAGGCTGAAAAGGCGTTGGACTCTTTGAAAGATATTGAACTTGAAGAAAAATTCTCTGATAGAATTAAAGAATTAAAAGAGGAATTTTTAAAAGCAAAAGATATGAATATAGTCGATGAAAGAATAGATAACTTTGATCCAGAAATTGAAAAAATAATAAACATGAGCGAAGAGATTGGAATGTCCGGGGCTAGAGATAAATTAGAAAATAAACGCGAGGAATTCAATGCACTCCTAGGAGAATTTTTAGAAGAAAAAAGAGAGGAAATTAAAGAGTTTATAGAAAGTTCCGAAGCTAGTGGGTTTGATATAGAGGATTACAAAGAACAACTTGCTAGAATAAATTCCTTAAAAAAAGAAGGGAAAATACTAGACGCTTTGATATTCATAGAAGAGGTTGAAGAGGAATTGAAAGATATAGGTGGGAAGGTTGAAATTGCTAGTAAGAAAATTGAAGAGACAATGATCCTTTCAAAAAAAGCAGAAGTTATCGGAACCTCTACGGGTGAAGTGGATGAACTTTTAGAAGATGCAAAGCAAGAATTGGAAGATGATAATTACAAAGAAAGCCTTAAAAAGGCTGAAGCCGCAGAGAATAAAATATTAAAAGCTCAAGAGGATAGAGTGGGGAGTATTTTGGAAAATTTTAACCAAAAAATAGAGAAGTTAAAGGCCAGAGGAGTCGATACTTCTTTTGCCGAGGACAAGATCCAAAAGGCTAGGGAGGCTAAAGATAAAGGTGACTACATTGAAGCCATAAAGTTCTCTATGCAGAGCGAAGGCGAACTTGAAAAGATTAATAATCAAAAGATAATAGCGGGTAATATTATCTCTAGAGCAAAAAAAATGTTAGAAGAAATACAAGATAGAGGTATATTCATAGATGAAGCTACAGAGACTTTTAAAGAGTGTGAACAGGCTTATGAAAATGGATTCTATCCCAAAACTGTCGAAATTTGTCTGAAATCCACCGAAAAACTAAGTGAGCTCATACAAATTCATGATGATTTAGAATCATTTTTAGAAAATGTCAATTCCATATTAGACTATTTAAGAAAGGAAACTGAAGACCTATCAGAACTTGTAAAAGAAAAAGAGAAAATAGAAGAAGATTTCAAGAATGGAAAATATTGGCAAGCTAATGAACATTTAGAGGAAGTAGAAGAGACATTAAACCAAAATGGAGAATGCTTGAAAAATATCGTTTCTGATATTGAAAGGGAAGTTAAAAAAGAAGATGGAAAAAATATTGAGAAATCAATAGAACAATTGAACAAAGCAAAGTATTTGATAGAGATGAAAAATCCTATTAAGGCTCTGAAAAACATAGACAAAGCAAAGGAGTTATCAGGATTAAAAAAGAAGAAAAGATATGAAACTTTGATGGAGCACGTCCGAGAATCAATGAAAAATGCAAAAAAATTTGGTGCTTCCGTAGAAAACATAGAAAATAAAGTTCAGGAAGCAAAAGATCAAAAAAATAAAAAAGACATCGATGGAGCCTATAATAAAATTAAACAAGCTTACAACATGGTTGAAGAAATCTTAAAAGATTATAGCCCTAAACTCAAATTAAAAATCTCAGAGACCCTGTCCATCGATGAATGGAACTCTACTACGATTAATATAGTGAATGAAGGTGAAGCATTAGGAAAAAATCTCCAAATAGAAGTCAGAGGTGGTGAGCTAAGAAATTTTGATTTAGGAGAGAATTTAAAAGCGGGTGAAGAAAAGGAAATCGAAGTTGAGATTAATCCTAAAAAAGAGAATGCCCAGATGATAGCTAGGGTACTTCGTATATTTGATGATGAAGTTTTTGAAGATGAAAAAGATCTGTCCATAAGCAGAGGGTCTACGATAAAAAAGCTGGATAAAGAAGAAACTTGCGATTACTGTGGAGATAAAATAAAAAAGAAAGAAAAGATCATCCAATGCAGTTGTGGAAAAAATTATGAAATATCGTGTGGAAAAGAAATAGAAAAATGTCCAAATTGCGGGACTAGACTTAAAACTGAAGAGGAGAAAAAGAGAAAAACTAGAAAACGAGTTTCTTTAGATATATAAAAGGTGATTTACATTGAGATTATTATTGCATACTTGCTGCGCTCCCTGTCTAACTTATTCGGCCAAATTGTTCAAAAAGAAATTTGAAAACGTAACAGCTCTTTGGTTCAATCCGAATATACATCCTTTCAAAGAATACGAGAAACGCTACAAAGCTCTAAAAAAATATGAAGATAAAACAGATATGGATATCATTTACTTGGATGATTATAGATTAAAATCATTTTTTAAGGGAGCGGAGAAATCAGAATCTAGATGCAAGTTTTGTTATGAGCTGAGATTAGGAAAAACAGCTGATGTGGCTGAAAAAAGAGGTTACGATTTTTTCTCTACGACTCTGACTATATCTCCCTATCAGGATCACGAATTAATAAAAGATGTAGGGAAAAAAATAGGCGAAAAAAAAGGAGTTAAATTCATCTATAAAGATATGAGAGACGGTTTCTCAGAACATCATAAATTGGCAAATGAGATGGAGCTATATAAACAAGGATATTGTGGATGTATATTCAGTGAAAAAGAGAGATATCAAAAGGACTTATCAGAATAAATAGGTTTTTCTTATTATTCTTTTCTATAATATTTTCCTTTTCCGCCGAATTCTTCGATTTTATATACAGCCTCTTTAGCCTGTTCTTCGAATATTTCCTCAGCTCTTTTATAATCTTCAGATTGTATCTCGACTCGGTATTTTGGAGCTGCATCATAACTTATATCTATATTAGAATCCTCAGTATTCTGAAAAGCAGATAAAGATTCCTTTATATCATCTACTCCTTCGGGATTCGTTGAGGAAAGTTCTACAAAGCCAGTGATACTAACATAAGGTGGCGATATATTTTCTTCCGCTACTTCTATGAAGTGCTCGATCCATTCACCTTTAAAGCCCTTCTCCTCCAAAATATTTGGATTCAATGAGGCTTCTTCGAAAGCTTTATACAAACTTCCAAATTTATCACTCAGTTCAAAACCGAATTCTTCATAGCATTCATCAAGATTCTTTCCATATCTTTCTGATACGATCTGAAGTAGATTATCTGCCTTTTTCTGATTTTTCCAAGCCTGGAGTTTCTCTCTTTTCTGATGGTCATTAACCTGTTTAAGAGAAAGATCGATATGACCTTTTCCTTTATCCACCCTCAAGACTTTGCAAACTCTTTTTTCCCCTTCTTGGATATGATCTTGAATCCTCTTTACCCACCCTGAAGAAATTTCAGAAATATGTACGAAACCTTCTTTCCCACCGTATTCCTCAAGTTCAAGAAACGCTCCAAAATCTTTGACGGTCTTTACATTACATATGACAAGTTCTCCTTCACCTGGCCACTCGTATTCTCCACTTTCTGCCATCATTCACCCTCTTCCGATACTCCTAATTCTTCAACTATGTCTCCATTAAATTTAGAGTAGCCACCTGTTGATTTGGCCAAAGGAGCTCCACAGACCATGCACTCGACTTCCGAAGATACTTTCTTAAAAGTAACCTGTTCATTTTCGCAATCCGAGCACTTGATTTTGACAAATTTCTTTTTTTCCGTCATAATACCAACTCTGTTCACTCTTTAAATTCAAATTTACCTGCTCTCTGACATTTCTTTTGCCAAGTCTTACCACATTCTGTACAGGTATATTTTAAGTAAACTCTCTTTACGTGCTTTCCTGCTCCAGATGGTTTCGACCAAGGGAATCCACCATATCCTGACGTTACCCTTCTAAACCTTCGCTGACCTTTTCTGAGTTCACTACCTGGTCTGTTCTTACCTCGGGTTAGTTCCATCTCTGTATGTGTATCACAGGACGGACAGTAATCTTTGATCTTACGGGGTTTCTTCATAGTGATTCAGTTCATAATATCTCCCCTATTAAAAACTT